>JAVHWE010000280.1:0-9097 GCA_032160285.1 Micromonosporaceae bacterium
AGCGCAGGGAGTTCGGTCGGCTCCGCGTAGCGCCATGTCACACCGTCACCGGTGCGACATGGCGTGTGTCTTGCCTGGTTTTCGTCTGAGAACTGGGAGGTACAGTCATGAACTCTCGTTGGCGCACCGTCGACATCGTCGTCGCCTCGGTGCTGGCGGTCGCGTTCGGCGTCGTCTTCTGGGCCTGGAATCTGCTGTGGAACGGACCGGCCGACGCCATCCCGCTGCCCTTGCGGGCGCTGCTGTACGGCGTGTGGTTGGTGCCGGCGGTGCTGGCGGCCCTGGTGATCCGAAAGCCCGGCGCCGCGGTCTACACCGAGACCTTGGCGGCGGTCGTGTCGGCGCTGCTCGGAAACGCGTGGGGCTGGACGGTCATCCCGCAGGGCCTGCTGGAGGGGCTCGGTGCCGAACTGATCTTCCTGGCCGTCGCGTACCGGCTGTTCGGACTGGGTACGGCGGTGTTGGCCGGAGCGGCGGCGGGCACCGCGGCGACCCTGTTCGACGTCTTCTACTGGTACCCGGGCCGCTCGTGGGGCGGCTTCTACCTGCCGTACATCGTGCTCGCCGCGATCAGCTCGGCGATCGTGGCCGGGGCCGGGGCCTGGGCCCTGACCAGGGCGCTGGCCCAGACCGGCGTGCTCGACCGGTTCGCCGCGGGGCGGGAGCGGGCCGCCGTCTGAGCACTGTGGAGCTGCGCGGGTTCGGCTGGCGTCACGCCGGCCGGAAGGCCTGGGCGGTACGCGGCGTGGACCTGCGCGTCGAACACGGCGAGCGGGTGCTCCTGCTCGGCGCCTCCGGCGCGGGTAAGAGCACCCTGCTCGCCGCCATGGCCGGGCTACTGGCCGAGGACTCCGGCGAGCAGGAGGGCACGGTCACCGTCGACGGCCACGACGCCCGCCGGGCCCGCGACCGCGTCGGCATCGTGTTCCAGGACCCGCAGACCCAGCTGGTGATGGCCCGGGCCGGCGACGACGTCGCATTCGGACTGGAGAACCGCGGCGTACCCGCCGCCGAGATCTGGCCCCGGGTCGACAAGGCGCTGGCCGCCGTCGGCTTCCCCTATGGCCGGGACCGGCGCACCGACGCGCTGTCCGGTGGGGAGCAGCAGCGGCTCGCACTCGCCGGGGCGCTCGCGCTCGACCCCGGCCTGCTGCTGCTCGACGAGCCGACGGCAAACCTGGACCCGGCCGGCGCGGTGCTGGTCCGCCGAGCGCTGGCCGGCGCCACCGGCATCACCCGGATCCTGGTCGAGCACCGGGTCGCCGAGGTACTGCCGCTCATCGACCGGGTGGTCGTGCTGGCGGCCGGCGGCGGCGTGGTCGCCGACGGCGTACCCGGGGCGGTCTTCGCCGCGCACGGCGCCGCGCTGGCCGCCGACGGGGTGTGGGTCCCGGGCCTCCCGCCCACACCGCGCCGGGCCCACCGGCCCGCCGGCGACGATGTGCTGACCGCGACCGGGCTGACGCTGCGCCACCCCGGCGCCGACCGCCCCGCCCTGTCCGATGTGGATATCCGGGTACAGGCCGGTGAGGTGCTCGCCGTGCGCGGCGCCAACGGCTCCGGCAAGTCGACGCTGGCGCTGCTGCTCGGCGGGCTGCTCCGGCCGACCGGCGGTACCGTGCGCCTGGCCGCCGATCCGGGTCGGCCGCCGCACCGCTGGCGGGCGGCCGCGCTGGCCCGGCGGGTCGGCAGTGTGTTCCAGAACCCGGAGCACCAGTTCGTCACCCATCGGGTACGCGACGAGCTCGCCGTCGGGCCGCGCCGGGTGGGCCTGGACCCCGCACCCATCGTCGACGAGCTGCTGGTCCGGCTGCGCCTGGACCGGATGGCCGAGGCCAACCCGTACACCCTGTCCGGCGGCGAGCAGCGGCGGTTGAGCGTGGCGACCGCCCTGGCGACCGCCCCGGATCTGCTGATCCTCGACGAGCCCACGTTCGGCCAGGACCTGCGTACGTGGCGGGAGCTGGTGGACCTGCTGGCCGGCCTTCGCGACGACGGGCGCGGTATCGCCGTCGTCACCCACGACCCGGACCTGGTGGCGGCCCTCGCCGACCGGCGGGTCACCCTGGTCGACGGTGCGATCGGCGACGGCCCGGTTGGCGGCTCGATCGGCGGCTCGATCGACGGCTCGGCCAACGGCTCGGTCGACGGCTCGGTCGACGGCGGTCCAAGCTGCGGCCGGTCGGGCGAGCGCGTCGGCGAGGGCCGACCGTGAGATTGCTGGAGCCGACCGGCGACCCCGATTCGCCGCTGGGGCGGCGCAATCCGACCGCGAAGCTCGCGGCGGGCGCGCTGCTCACGTTCATTCTGCTGGCCGCGATCGACCCGGTGACCCCGACGATCGCCCTCGGCGGGGAACTCGCGGTCGCGCCGCTGTTCGGCATCGGGTACGCCGCTCTCGGCCGCCGGGCGTGGCCGCTGCTGGCGAGCGCCGCCGGGATTCTGATCTTCACGCTCGTCTTTCCGATCGCGAGCGGGGGCGCGACGCTGGTGCGCGCCGGCCCGGTGGTGGTCACCGCGGCGGGGGCCACCGCCGCGCTGGGACTGGCGCTGCGGGTTTTCGCGGTGGCCCTGCCGGGCCTGATCGTGTTCGTCACCACCGACCCCACCGAGCTCGCCGACTCGCTGATCCAGCAGGTACGGCTGCCGCCCCGGTTCGCGATCGGCGCGCTGGCCGCGTTCCGGCTGGTACCGCTGCTCGCCGACGAGTGGCAACTGCTGACCCTGGCCCGGCGGGCGCGGGGGGTGGACGCCGGCCACAATCCGCTCGCCCACGCCCGACTGTTCGCCTCGACCACGTTCGCCCTGCTGGTGGGGGCGATCCGGCGCGGTACCCGGCTGGCGACCGCGATGGACGCCCGGGGTTTCGACTCCCGGCTGCCACGCACCTCGGCCCGCCCGCAACGGTTCGCCGTCGCGGACGCGCTGCTGATCGTCGGGGCGGTCGCGGTCGCGGCCGCCGCGATCGGCGTCAGCGTGGCCGCCGGCACCTTCCGCGCCCTGATGTAGCGCGGCCCGCCGCGCCCGGCTACGTGACCGGGGCGACCGGGGCGACCGGGTTGGGCAGGGCGCCGCCGAAGCGCCGGTCGCGCTGGGCGAACAGTTCACACGCGTACCACAGGTGGCGCCGGTCGAAATCGGGCCACAGCGTGTCCAGCGACACGAACTCGGCGTACGCGGCCTGCCAGATCATGAAGTTCGACAGCCGCTGCTCGCCCGACGACCGGAGCACCATGTCGACGTCTGGCAGGTCCGGCTCGTCGAGGTACCGGGCGAACACCTTTTCGGTCACCTTCTCCGGCCGGAGCCGACCGGCCGCGACGTCGGCGGCGAGCTTCCCGGCGGCCTCGGCGATCTCCGCCCGGCCACCGTAGTTGACGCACATCGTGAAGGTCATCCTGGTGTTGTGCCGGGTCAACTCCTCGGCGTGGGCGAGTTCGGAGATGACGCTGCGCCACAGTCGCGGGGTACGGCCGGCCCAGCGGACCCGGATACCCATGGCGTGGAACTCGTCGCGGCGGCGGTGGATGGTGTCACGGTTGAAGTTCATCAGGAACCGCACCTCGTCGGGCGAGCGCTTCCAGTTCTCGGTCGAGAACGCGTACGCGCTGATGTTGCCGATCCCGAGTTCGAGCGCGCCCTCGATGACGTCGAACAGCGCCGCCTCGCCGGCGGTGTGCCCGGCGGTGCGGGGCAGTCCCCGCTGCCTCGCCCAGCGCCCGTTGCCGTCCATGATGATCGCCACATGCCGCGGCACCACCTCCCGCGGCAGCGCCGGCGGGCGTACCCCGGACGGATGCGGCGACGGGGCACGGTAGCTGGCGCGCCGGCTCACGCGGGATCCCTCCCTGATCGGTCGACCAACGGCAGCGAGCGTAACCCGCGCTCCAGATGCCACTGCAGATGCGCCGCGATCAGGCCGCTCGCCTCGGTACGGTGCCCGACGTCGCTGCCGTCCGCGCTCACCCAGTCCCCCTCGACGAGGGCGACCATCAGCGCGACGGTGGCCGGGGCCGGACGGGCGGCGCCGGGTGGGCGACAGTCGTCGCAGACACAACCCCCCGCCGGTACCGAGAAGGCCCGGTGGTCGCCGCGGGTACCGCAGACGGCACACTCCCGCAGTGCCGGCGCCCAGCCGGCGGCGCCCATCGCCCGGAGCAGGTAGGCGTCGAGCACCAGCGACCCGGTGTGTTCGGCCGCGGCCAGCGCTCGCAGCGCGCCGGTGGTGAGGAGGTACAGCCGCAGCGACGGGTCGTGCTCGGCCGGGGTGAGCCGCTCGGCGGTTTCCGCGATCGCGCTGGCGGCCGTATACCTCGGGTAGTCGTCGAAGAAGCGCCGGCCGTACAGGTCGATGCCCTCGACCTGGCTGACCACGTGCAGCGAGCGTCCCTCGATCCACTGGACGTCGATGTGGCCGAAGGGTTCGAGGCGGGCACCGAACCGGGAACTGGTTCGCCGTACCCCCTTGGCGACGGCGCGGATCCGGCCGTTGCGGCGGGTCAGCATCGTGACGATCCGGTCCGATTCCCCCAGCTTCTGTACGCGCAGCACGACCGCGTCGTCGCGGGTGAGCTTGCCACGGAAGCCGGTCACCGGTCCATCTTCCCCCGGACCTGGAATTGCGCGTCGCGCCCCGCCGAAGCGTCCGCGTTCACCGGTCCCGTCACGGAATCCACTGAACGTCATCACGCTATAGCGCCACGTAATCTATGCCAACTTCTGCCCCCATTAGTCGGCTGACCGGTGGACAACGCACGGGGTTTCCTTCGGGTTGACTCTAGCCATCAGCCCGACCGGGCTGTCGGGAAAGCATTGATCTGCCGGACGACATTGGTCGCCTAACTGCCCGGCAGGGAGCTAGCGGCGAAACCGAACCCGTCGGAGGAGTCGCCCAGGGAAACCCTGGTGTCGACGAGCTAATTCACCGAGGTCTGGGGAGAGCACTATGGCCAAAACTGTGCGCCGATATCCGCGCGTCCGATCGCGCTAATTCGCGCCATCACCTGAATCCACGGTTCGCCGATTCGCCGAGGCCGGCGCAGCACGCCGGCCGGATAACAACCTCGTTTGCACGTCCACGAATGGACACCCCTTCCTTCCGCATGCCCAAATTAAGGACGTTGAGTGAGCAGATTCAGATCCAGCCCCATAGTGGGCGCCGCGCTGGCGGTGGCAGTGAGCGTCGCTGTCCTGCCGCCCACCGCGGCACAGGCAGCAGCAGGGCCGGTCGGCAACGGGTTCACCGTTACCGCCGGCGATCTGGCTTTCATCCTGAAGCAGATCAAAATCGCCGAGCACCACGTGGCGACCACCACGTCCGCAACCGGGCCGTGTGGTTCCCTTATCGGTACCGGCCCCAATCAGATTCCCGACGCGCTCACCGCGTACGGCCTTCGTACGGTGGACGGATCCTGCAACAACCTGACGCCGGGACGGGAAACGTTCGGCGCTGCCGACCAACCCTTCCCCCGCCTGGTGACTCCGACCTTCCGGTCTGCCGAGCCCATCACCCCGGCATTCCCGGTCGGCCCCCCCGGACCCACCTC
Organism: Micromonosporaceae bacterium; assembly: GCA_032160285.1. Classification (GTDB taxonomy): domain Bacteria; phylum Actinomycetota; class Actinomycetes; order Mycobacteriales; family Micromonosporaceae; genus Planosporangium. The sequence goes on from JAVHWE010000280.1 coordinate 5,547, forward strand.
GTACGCGCAGAAGAATGCCGGCAACGTCGTCATCGACTCCACCCCCCGCACCATCAGCAACCTGATTGACGACCAGACGTCGTCCAATCCCGCCGCCGTCGCGGCCGCCGCTTTCCCGGTCCGCTCGCAGAACAACCCGGGCCTTTTCGCGTGCACCACGCAACCGGACCCCACGGCCGTCCCGCCCGTTGCCGGTGTCCCCGCCAACTGCGTTCCGGCACACCAGACGCTCTTCATCCCCAACGTCACCACCGACGTCGGGCTCTCCCCGCCGTACAACAGTCTGTTCACCTTCTTCGGTCAGTTCTTCGACCACGGCGTGGACCAGACCGTCAAGAGCGGCGGCACCGTTTTCGTGCCGCTGAAGGCCGACGACCCGCTGGTCGCGGGGCCGGACCACAACTTCGGTAACGCTGACGACCTGCCGCCGCAGCTGCGGTTCATGGTCCTCACCCGGGCGCAGAACCAGCCGGGTCCGGACGGCGTCCTCGGCACCGCCGACGACGTACCGGATGCGAACAACACGGACACCCCGTGGGTGGACCAGAGTCAGACGTACACCTCGCACGCGTCGCACCAGATGTTCGTACGCGAGTACGTCAACAACACCCTCGGGCGTCCCGTCTCGACGGGCTTGCTGCTCGGCGGCGAGCCGGCCACCAACCAGGCCGGCAGCATGGCCACCTGGGCGCGGGTCAAGGCGCAGTCGTCGGCGTTGCTCGGCATCCAACTCCTCGACAAGGACGTCCTGGCGATCCCGACCATGGCGATGGACGCCTACGGCAAGTTCATTCCGGGCCCGGCGCGCGGTCTTCCGCAGTTCGTGACCACCACCGGTCTGGTGGAGGCGGACCGGGCGGCCAACGGCGGCCTGGGCACCCTGGTGCCGGCCAACGTGCTGTACTTCGACACCCCGTTCCTGACGGACGTCGCGCACAACGCGGACCCGAGCCCGCAGGACACCGACAACAACCCGGCAACGCCGGCCGTTGTACCGGTTCCGGACGCGAACACCACCGCGTCGGCGGACTTCGCCCACCAGCCCGCCGGTACCTACGACGACGAGCTGCTCAACTCGCACTTCATCTGCGGTGATGGTCGGTGCAACGAGAACATCGCGTTGACCACGATCCACCAGATCTTCCACTCGGAGCACGACCGCCTCGTGGGGGACTTCAAGAACACGCTCACCAACGACACGTCAGCCACCGGCGTCGCCGCGCTGGCTGAGTGGAAGGTCGCGGCCGCCGACGGTGGCGGCGCGTCCGGGTGGAACGGGGAGCGCCTGTTCCAGGCCGCCCGCTACGTCACCGAGATGGAGTACCAGCACCTCGTCTTCGAGGAGTTCGCTCGCAAGGTGCAGCCGGCGGTCCGTCCGTTCCACGTCTACTCCCCCGACATCAACCCGGCGATCACCGCCGAGTTCGCGGCGGCCGTCTACCGCTTCGGGCACTCCATGTTGGATGAGAACGTCGCCCGGACCAACCCGTCCGGTGTGCCTGGCGTGACGGCCGGTCCCAACGACACCCCGTTGCTCAACGCGTTCCTGAATCCGCCCGAGTACACGCGGGCGAGTCCGGGTAGCTGCGACGCGGTGACCGGTGCCTGCACCGGTGGTGCGTCCGGCACGTTGAGCGCCGAGCAAGCCGCGGGCGCGGTCGTCATGGGCTCGTCGGACCAGGTCGGCAACGAGCTGGACGAGTTCGTCACCGACACGCTCCGCAACAACCTGCTGGGCTTGCCGCTGGACCTGCCGACGCTCAACATCACACGGGCCCGCGACGTCGGCATCCCGCCGTTGAACGACGTCCGTCGTCAGCTCTTCTCCAAGACCGGCGACGGCCAGCTGAAGCCCTACACGAGTTGGGCGGACTACGGCCAGAACCTGAAGCACCCGGAGTCGCTGATCAACTTCGTGGCGGCGTACGGCAGGCATCCGACGATCCTGGCGGCCACCACCCTGGCCGGCAAGCGCGCCGCGGCCAAGGCGATCGTCAACCCGACGGTCGCTCCGGCCACCGACCCGACCGTCGTTCCGGCGGACTCGGTGTCGTTCATGAACAGCACCGACGCGTGGGCCAGCACGCCCGCCGGCGTCACCACCACCGGCCTCGACGATGTCGACCTGTGGAACGGTGGCCTCGCCGAGATCACCAACCTCAACGGTGGTCTGCTCGGCAGCACGTTCAACTACGTGTTCCAGAACCAGCTGGAGAACCTGCAGGACGGTGACCGCTTCTACTACCTGGGCCGCACGCCCGGGATGAACCTGCGGTCGCAGCTCGAGGGCAACTCGTTCGCCGAAATGATCCAGCGCAACACCGACGGGACCCACTCGCTGAAGGCCGACGCGTTCGCGACGGCCGACTGCAGGTTCCAGCTCGCCAACCTGGCGGGTACCCCCGCCGGATACGCCGCGCAGGGCGCAACCGTCACCGACGACCCGACGACCGGGTGCGACGAGAACGCGTTGCTGCTGCGCAAGCCGGACGGCACGATCCAGTACAAGACAATCAACACCGTCAACCCGTCGGGCATCAACAGTCAGTCGGTGTACAACGGCTCGAACGGCGCCGACCGGATCGTCGGTGGCATCGACAACGACACCATCTGGGGCGGTCTCGGTAACGACGTCCTGGAAGGCAACAACGGAGATGACGTCATCCTCGGTGGCGAGGGCGACGACATCATCACCGACTCGTCCGGTGCCGACATTTTGAAGGGTGGCCCGGGCAATGACGCCGTCAACGGCGGCCTCGGCGACGACATCGTCATCGGCGGCGACGGGCAGGACTTCCTGAACGGCGGAGCCAACGACAACGAGACGTTCGCCGGACCCGGCAACGACTTCATCATCGCCGGCCAGGGTGCCGACGCCGTCTTCGGTGACGGCGGCGACGACTGGATCGAGGGTGGCTCCGGGCAGGACCTGCTCCAGGGCGACCACGGCGCGCCGTTCTTCGACGACCCGGCCGAACCCGCACCGGGCAACGACATCATGATCGGTCAAGTCGTTGAGAACGACTACGACGCCGAGGGCGGCGACGACCTCATGGCGCAGAACGCGGCGATCGACCGCAACGCCGGAGCCGGTGGCTTCGACTGGGCGTTCCACCAATACAACACGATCCCGGCCGACGACGACATGAACATCAACAACAACCTGGTCGGCGTGCCGATCCAGGTGGTCGTCAACCGTGACCGGTGGCAGGAGACGGAAGCCGACTCCGGCTACAACTTCAACGATGTCATCAAGGGCACCGACACCATTCCGACCGCGGTCGGTGGTGCTGGGTTCATCGGGTGCGACGCACTCGACCAGACCGGCGTGGACCGTATCGCCGGGCTCAACGCCCTGATCACGCCGGCGATGATCGCGGCCGGACCGACCGCGGCATCCGTTGCCGCAATCTCCACCCCGGGTGTCTGCCCGTTGTCCGGAAACGTCTGGGGAGATGGCGACATCCTCCTCGGCGGGCTGGGCAGTGACACCATCACCGGTCGTGGCGGCAACGACGTCATCGACGGTGACCGGTACCTGAAGGTGCGCA
>JAVHWE010000292.1:0-8026 GCA_032160285.1 Micromonosporaceae bacterium
GCAACAGCTCTTCGCGACGCCGACCGGCGGGCCGGTCAACTGGGATCTCGCCCGCCAGATCGCGCAGGCGCATCTGACCGGCGCACCCGGGGCCGCCGCGATGCCGTTCGGCCTCACCCTCCCGACACCTACCGCCGCGACCGGTCCGGTCGCGGCGGGTCAGGCCGGCGGCGGACCGGCCGGTGACCCGCCCGTGGGCGACCCGGCGCTCACCGCCGCCGAACGGTCCGCCGTGCTGGATGCGATCCGGCTGGCCGACCTCTGGCTCGAACCGCATGCCGCGCTGCCCTCCGGCATCGCCGGTACCGAGGCGTGGACCCGGTCGGGCTGGATCAGCTCGACGCTCGACGTCTGGCGCAAGCTCTGCGACCCGGTCGCGGGCCGCATGGTCGCGGCCATGGCCGACCTGGTGCCGGAGGAGCTGCGGGGCCAGCTCGGCCCGATGACCTCGATGGTCACCTCGCTGGGCGGCGCGCTCTTCGGTGGCCAGCTCGGTACCGCGCTCGGCACGCTGGCCGCGGAGGTCCTCTCGGCCGGCGACATCGGACTGCCGCTCGGGCCGGCCGGCACCGCCGCGCTGGTACCGGCCAACATCGAGGCGTACGGCCAGGGCCTGGAGATCGACGAAGATCAGGTTCGGCTGTACGTGGCCCTGCGCGAAACGGCCCATCAGCGGCTGTTCGGCCACGTCCCGTGGTTGCGCGGACACGTGCTGACCACCGTCGAGGCGTACGCCGCCGGTATCCGGGTCAACCGGGAGGCGATCGAGGAGGCGATGGGCCGCTTCGACCCGACCAACCCGGAGGGGATGCAGGAGATCGCCCTGGAGGGTGTCTTCTCCCCCGAGGACACCCCACAGCAGAAGGCGTCGCTGGCCCGCCTCGAAACGGCGCTCGCCCTGATCGAGGGCTGGGTCTGCCACGTGGTGGACCAGGCTGCCGCCGGTCGACTCCCCGACGTGGTGCGCCTCGGCGAGGCGTTCCGTCGCCGCCGGGCCGCCGGCGGCCCGGCGGAACAGACCTTCGCGGCACTGGTTGGTCTCGAACTACGGCCGCGCCGCCTGCGCGAAGCGACCGCGGTCTGGGCGGCGCTGACCGAGCACCGGGGCATCTCCGGCCGGGACGCCCTGTGGGGCCACCCGGACCTGATGCCCGATGAGGACGCGTTCGCCGACCCGGTCGGCTACGCCGCCACCACCCTCGACATGTCGGATCTGGAGGCCGAACTGGCCGCCACAGCCGACGGCGAAGCCGGCGGCACCGCAAACCAAGCCGAGGACACCAACGGCGGCGACGACGGCGAAACCACAGATCCCACCCGCTGATCAAAGCTGAGCACAGTACGGGTCAGCCGCCCAGCAGGCGCCGGGTGGTCTCCCAGCCCTCCAGCGCGGGATCCAGCCGGGCCAGATCCGCCGGGCCGCGCAGCCGGTGCCAGCCGGGCGTGACCGCGACCATCGCGGGTCTCGGCGCCGCCACGCGTACCCGCTCGGCGTGGTCGGTGTCAAAGTCGATGCCGGGCAGCCAGCCGGGGACCGGCAGTCGCGACGCGACACCCAGCAGGCCTCCCCCCGATGCCGGGGCAACCGCCGCGAACCGGCTGGTCAGCGGCTGCAGGAGCTTGCCGACGAGCATCCCGGGCAGGTCGGGTGCGTCCGCCGCCAGCACCGCACCCATCAGGTGACCCGCCGCGGCGGCGCGGTGCAGTGCGGCCAGCGGGGTGGGCACGTCGAGCTCGTACACCGGCATGCCGGGCCAGGCGATCGCCTCGGCCAGGACCAGCTCGGTCCGGGCGGCGGCGATCGCGATGTCGGCGGCGGCGAGCGTGGCCAGCAGATCCACCACGTCCTCGGCCAGCGCCCGCTGCCAGGCTCCGGGGTCGATGCCGGGTGGGGCCCAGCCGGCGGGCGCCAGTAGGGCGATCACCACACGATCACTCATTCGTCGCTGATTCCGAGGCCGGCCGCGGCGGACACCCCCTCAAGGTAGCCGCGGGCGCGCTCGGTCTTCGGGTACCGGGCGACGAGGTGCCAGAAGTCGGTGCCGTGGCTCGGCACCACCAGGTGCGCCAGTTCGTGCAGCAGGACGTAGTCGACGACCCAGTCGGGCATCTCCTGTACCCGGTGCGAGATGCGGATCGTCCGGTCGGCCGGGGTACACGAACCCCACCGCCCGTTCTGGTTGGTCACCCAGCGAACACTGACCGCCCGGGCCGACGTGGCGTGCTCGGGAAAGTACCGGGCCACGAGCGTCGCCGCCCGCCCCTGGAGTGCCGAGTCGGTGCGTCGGCTGCGCTGCTCCCGCGCGTCCAACCGTTCGAGCATCCGGTCGACCCACTCGCGCTCTTCGGCGCGAGAAAACTGTGCGGGGATCAAGACAACCACCCGCTCACCCTCCCGATACGCGGACACGGTCCGCCGACGACGCTGGCTGCGACGCACTTCGACAACGGGTTTGCGCAGGACGTTCATGCGCAACCCGGGGGTACCGCCCACGTTGGGCACGCTAGCGGTCAACCGCCCACCGGGCGCAAGAGTCAATTCACGATCACCCGCCCGTAAGGTGATGATTTGCGGGATCTCGCCCAAAAGATTCCTTCAACGCGACGCGCCGAACGTCTCCTCGGGATATCGGCGCGTCACCCGGTTGTCCACCGCCACCCACACCCTCATCCACAGAGTTATCCACATCCTGTGGACAAAAATCCTCGGCGTGTCCTGCATAACCACACTTTCCTCGGCACCAGGACAAGGCAGACTCACGTGGTCGACCCGCTGGTTGTGTCGACGTGGCACCGCCACCCCCTGCCGGCGAAGTCGACGGGGTCCGCGGCCTGGCGGTCACGCCCGAGCGGGCGTTTCGACTGGTCTAGCCGCCGGCAGCACAATGCCGGCGGGAAGCATGAGGAGGGCATCGTGGCCGACAAATACAACGGCTACTGCGTCAAATGCAAGGAGAAGCGCGACTTCGACGGCAGGGTGGAAGTGTCGAAGACCGGCATGAAAATGGCGAAGGGGAGCTGTCCGGTTTGCGGAACCACCGTCAACCGGATCCTCGGAAAAGCCTAACCGCGACGTCTGATCGGCCGGAGTGCGCTCAGGGGCGAACTCCGGCCCGTCCGACGAGCCGATATCCGACAGTTGCGAGCCCACGACTGTGCATAACGCAGGTCAGGGCTGTGGATGCGGCATGCCGCCCGCTGGCCCCCAGTTGTGGAAAACCCGCGATCGGACGGTGCGGATGCGACCGTGGCCGACATGAACCGACCGACGCTCCTGCCGCACCTGCGCCCGTTGTGGCGCGACCGCGCCACCCTCCAGCTCGGTACCGATCCGGAGCGGGCCGTCGTCGTCGAATTCGCCCAGCTGGCGTCGACCCGGATCCTGGGCCTGCTCGACGGCACCCGTACCGAACGGGCCGTCGTCGCCGACGCGGCGGCGCTGGGCATCGCCGCTGACGAGGTGGGCACCGTGCTCGCGGGGCTCCGCCTGGCCGGCGTGCTGATCGACGCCCAGGCGCTGGTGCCACCCGCGCTGCCACCGCTGCGACGCCGCCTTCTCGCCGGCGAGGCGGTCTCACTGGTCTTGCGGCGGCCGCCGATGCCCGACAATTGGAGCAGGGGTGGGGCCGGTGGTGTCGGCGCTGGTGACGCGGGACACCCGGGCGCGCGCGGCGGCGGCGCGCGTTCGCCCGCTCAGCTGCTCAGCCGGCGCGACGCCGCGCGCGTGGTGGTGGCCGGCCAGGCGCGGTTGGCGGCCCCGATCGCGGCCGCGCTGGCCGCCGCCGGGGTCGGCCACGTGGCCGGCCAGCTGGCCGGCGCGGTCACCGACGATGACATCGCGATTGCCGGACTGGCCCCGGCCGACGTCGGTCGGCCCGTGACGCAGGCGGTGACCGACCTCGTCACCCGTGCCGCGCCGGGCGTGCGGACCACGGCCGTCAGCCTCGACCAGGCGACCCTCCTGGTCCGGGTGGGCGCCGACCCCACGCCGGCCACGCTGGCGGCCAGGGCGTACGCGCGGCGCCGACTGCCTCACCTCGCCGTGACGGTACGCGAGGGTGCCGTGGTGATCGGCCCCTTTGTCGGTGCGGCCGGCTCCCCGTGCCTGGCCTGCCTGGATCTGCACCGTGGAGATCGCGATCCGGCGTGGCGCACGCTCGCCGCCCAACTCGCCACCGAACCGGCCACCGCCCAGGCGTGCGGGGCCACCACGACGCTGGTCGGCGTGGGGTACGCGGTCAGCGAGGTGCTGACATATCTGGACGGGGGTACGCCGCGCAGCCGAGGGGCGACGATCGAGATTGACGACGCCGGGGGCGAGCGGCGACGTACCTGGTCGGTGCACCCCCGGTGTGATTGTCGGCGCGGTCGTCGTTCAAGCGCGTGACCGGGTATGAATTGATCCGATGACCGACATCCCGCGCCGCGCCGTCAGCCGCTCGGCAAAACTGGCCGCGCTCCCGATCGGGTTCGCCGGCCGAGCCGCGCTGGGCCTGGGCAAGCGGGTCACCGGCCTGGCCTCCGAGGTGATCTCCGCCGAGGTCCAGCAGCGGACCGCCGAGCACCTGTTCAGCGTGCTCGGGCAGCTCAAGGGCGGCGCGATGAAGTTCGGCCAGGCACTGTCGGTCTTCGAGGCCGCGCTGCCCGAAGAGCTGGCCGGGCCGTACCGGGCCGCGCTCACCAAGCTCCAGGAGGCCGCGCCGGCACTCCCGGCGGCCACCGTGCACCGGGTTCTCGCGGATCAGCTGGGCGACGACTGGCCGAGCCGCTTCCGGGACTTCGACGACACCCCCGCGGCCGCGGCGAGCATCGGTCAGGTGCACCGCGCGGTGTGGACCGACGGGCGTGACGTGGCGGTCAAGGTCCAGTATCCAGGGGCCGGCGACGCGCTGGTTTCCGACCTCAACCAGCTCGGCAGGCTGGCCTCTCTTTTCAAGATCGTACAGCCGGGTCTGGACGTGAAACCGCTGGTCAACGAGTTGAAAGCGCGGGTCGTCGAGGAGTTGGACTACGAGCTGGAGGCGTCGTCGCAGCAGGCGTTCGCGACGGCGTACGCAGGCGACAGCATGATCTACGTGCCGCCGGTCGTCGCGTCGGCGCCCCGGGTGCTGGTGACCGAGTGGATCGACGGAACGCCGCTGTCGGCGCTGATCGCCTCGGGTACCGAACCGGCCCGCGACTCGGCCGGCGAGCGGCTTGCCGTGCTGCACTTCTCGGCGCCACAGCGGGTCGGGATGCTGCACGCCGATCCGCATCCGGGCAACTTCCGGATCCTGGCCGACGGCCGGCTCGGGGTGCTCGACTTCGGTGCGGTCTCGCGTACGCCAGGGGGTCTACCCGCACCGATCGGCGCACTGACCCGGCTGGCACTGGGCGGTGACGCCGACGGGGTGCTGGCCGGCCTGCGGGCGGAGGGCTTCGTCAAGCCCGATGCGGACGTCGACGCGGCGGCCGTCCTGGACTATCTGCGGCCCATCCTGGAGCCCATAGCGGTCGACGAGTTCCGGTTCAGCCGATCATGGCTGCGGTCGGAGGCGGCGCGGCTGGCCAACCCGCGCAGTCCCGCGTACCAGCTGGGTCGCCAGCTCAACCTGCCGCCCGCGTACCTGCTGGTCCACCGGGTGACGCTGGGATCGATCGGCGTGCTGTGCCAGCTGGAGGCGAAGGCGAGGTACCGCCAGGTGGTCCGCCGGTGGCTGCCCGGTTTCGATGTTCCGTAGGTAGGGCGGACCCGAGGCTCGCCGCCACCCGCGAACGCAAACGTTCCCGCCCCGGAAAGGGGCGGGAACGCTGTTGCCGTGCACTCGAAGTTATTCGCCCAGCAGTCGCTTCTGCTCGCGACGTGCGCTCATCGCGATCTGCCGGGCGGATCGGTAAGCCCCAGAAGTCCCCACTTCCTGAGGCCGGCGCGTTCGCGCCCGGGACAACGCTTCGTTGAGTATTTGCAGGCTGGTACCGAAACTCACGGTCGTACTCCTCTGTCGCAACGTTTTCGGCGCGGTGCTGGGCATCGCGTTGGGCCGGATCGACCGCGGGGCACGCGGCCGGCGGTTGGCTAGTGGCTCACGGATGGTCATGTCAGGCCGCCACTCCGGCGACGACCGCCGCGGTACGGGCCGCGACCTCGACGCGCAGTACGGCGTCCCGGGCGATGTCCTCCTTGCGTGGCCGGCCACGGGGCCGCTTGCGCGGCACCACGGTTCCCCGCTCGAAGATCTCGCCGCCCCAGACGCCCCAGGGCTCGGCCCGCTCCACGGCGCCGGCCAGGCAGTCCAGCCGCAGCGGGCAGTCCGCGCAGAGCGACTTGGCCAACTCCAGTTCGGCCGGGGCGTCGGAGAACCACAGGTCCGGGTCGAAGGTGCGGCACGGCAGTCCGGAACGCGCTCCGGGCGCCGAATCGCGGAGACGGTCCACACCGGCCTCGATGTTCAGGTCGAGGGGTGCGGTTGCCAGGCTCATTCGGATCACCTCTCCTTCTCGATGGGGTCTTGATCACTGGTGGGTGATGAATCGCTCATGGCTGATGACTCACTAGTGACTCGTGACACTCGTGGGTATATGACAGAGGCCGCGGATCCCGATTACGGGTTCCGCGGCCTCAAGGTGAGCCGAAGGTCTAGGTGTTTCCTAGACCGGCCTTCCTCGAGGTGGGATCCCGCGGACATCACCGACGGCCGTTTCGACCACGGCGCTGCCCTTGAACGTGAGCCCGTAAGAGGCCGTATTGCGCCCCTTACCCTGGGCCCACGGAGCCTGGATCTGCGGAGTGCCGACACCCAGCCGGTCGCGGACAGCCGCTTGGCCCACGATCGCGTGGGCGGCGGTGGCAGCGAGCGTGCCGGGAACACCGGACACCGGAGCGCAGACAGGCAGCAGCGCCGACGGTCGCTGGTTGATGGTCATCAGCTTCACCGTCGTCACCTCCTGTCTGCTCTCGTTGCGACGTACGTTGCTGTGCTGACTCGGTTGTCCGCCCCGTTTGCCGCGTGGATCGGCTGCTGCGCGCGAGGCGTGTCAGCAGGCTATTCCGGCGCGTGGACGCGGGGCAAACGATTTACGAACAAGTTCGTCAAGATTTTTTTAGATTCCGAAATTTTTCGGTGTGACGTCATTTTGTCAGTCCCGATTCGGCGACCGCGGGTAGCTCGTCCGGCACGACCTCGGCGACCGTCGCGCCGCCGATCAGCCGCAGCACCGCCTCGCCGTACAGGCCCAGCTTGCGCGGGCCGATGCCGGCGATCGCGGCCAACTCCTCGGCGCGAGCCGGGCCGCGTTCGGCCAGCGCCGTGAGGGTGGCGTCGGTGAACACCACGTACGCCGGGACCTTCTGCGCCGCCGCGACCCGGATCCGCCACGCGCACAGCCGCTGGTAAAGCTCCTCGTCGAGCGACTGCGGGCAGCTCGAACAGCGCCCGAGCTTACGCTCGGTACCGCTGAACAGCGTGCACCCACACACCCGACACGAAACCACCACCCGGCGGCGGCTTCCGTCGGATTTCCGACCCACGGAGTTCTGGCTCGCGGAGTTCTGGCTCGCGGCGGTCCGGCCAGCCCGGCTCGACACCGCGGCGTCCGGATCCAGCACCGGCAGGAACCGACACGGCCGGCGCTGTCGCCCGCCCGGTGATCTCGCCCCGCCGTACGAGAGCCAGAGCCAGTGGCGGGCCCTGGTGACTCCGACGTACAGCAGCCGCCGCTCCTCCTCGAGTGCCGCCGGCGTGCGCGCGTACGTCGTCGGCAGGGTGCCCTCGGCCAGGCCGACCAGGAACACCGCGTCCCATTCCAGGCCCTTGGCCGAGTGCAGAGACGCCAACGTCACCCCCTCGACGGTCGGGGCGTGCTGCAGGGCGGCCCGTCGCGCCAGCTCCGCACCGAACGTGGTCAACGTGGGCGCCTCGACGTCGAGCTGGCCGGGCAGCGGAATCGCCGCCGCCGTCGCCATCTCCTCGGCGAGGTTCACCAGCGCGGCCAGCGCCTCCCAGCGCTCCCGGGCGTTGCCACCCGACGGCGGTGCGTCGGGCCGCCA
>JAVHWE010000293.1:0-5893 GCA_032160285.1 Micromonosporaceae bacterium
CTGACCTGCACGTACGGGTCGGTCGATTGACCATATGGACCATGGTGATGTTGCCGGCCATGCAGAAGCGTACCCAGCGCACGGGCCGTGCAAGGGGCGGCGGCCTGGCTGCTGGACCACCACGGAAAACCTGCACAGATGCTTTCGGTTGACGCCGATCAGCGGGTCTGACGTGCCGCACGCTTCCCGAGTTGTCCAGCCCCGGTTGGAGGCATCGTGTCCGCAACCCTCGTTCGGCGTCGGCTCACCACACTGATCGTGGCTGTGCTCATCGTCCTCGGCAGCTCCACATTGGACCGGGCACCCGCCGCGGCGGCCGGCGCCGTGGGGTACGTGCGGCTGGCGCACCTCTCCCCCGATACGCCGGAGGTCGATGTCTACCTGAGCTCGCCGTCCGGGGCGGTGGCGACCAAGAAATTCCCCGGCGTCGGGTACGGCGTGGTGTCCGATTATCTGACCCTGCCGGCCGGCGTCTACGCGGTCGCCATGCGCGGAGCCGGCAGTCCGGAATCAAGCGCACCGGTGCTGACCACACAGGTCACGGTGGAGGCGGGCAAGGCGTACACGGTGGCCGGCGTCGGCCAGCATGCCGACCTGGGACTGCGGGTTCTCAACGATGACCTGAGACTGCCCGACCGCGGCACGGCGAAGGTACGGATCGTGCAGGCGTCGATCAAGTCGCCGGTACTGGACGTGTCGGTGGCCACCGGCTCGACCATCGCCAACGGTGTGCGGTTCGCCAGTACCACCGACTACCGCGCGGTCAAGCAGGGCAGTTGGACGGTCAATTTCCAGCAGGCCGGCGGCGGTATGACCAGCTCCATCAAGTGTGCGCTGACCGGCGGCAACGTGTACTCGCTGTTCGTGCTCGACCGGCCGACCGGGCTCACCGCCGAGTTGCGTACCGACGCGAAGCGCGCCGGCAGCCTACCGGTCGGTGGCGTCGAAACCGGTGCCGGCGGCTCCCAGCCGACCAGCCAGGAACCCGGCCTCGCGGTCATGTCGTTGCTCGCACTGCTCGGGGTCGGTTACGCCTTGTCGCGGGTGAGGCGGCTGCGCACCCGGCCGGTGTGAGCACATGACACCGGTGCGAGCCCTGACGGTCCTGGCGATGCTGCTCGCCGCTGGCGCGCTGACCGGCGGTACCGAGGCGGGCGGCGCGGGCTGGCCGGTCGAGCCGGGCGCGCCGATCGCCGCCGCGGACGCTGGCGACGCCCTCTCCGACGGCGGTACTTCCCCGCCGACGCGGGTGCGGATGCCAACAATCCGGGTGGATTCCCCGCTCGACCCGCTCGGTCTCAACGCCGCGGGCGCTCTCCGGGCGCCCACCAACTTCGCCCACGCGGGGTGGTACGCGGACGGTACCGTCCCCGGCGACGTCGGGCCGGCCGTCATCGCCGGTCACGTCGACAGCGGGTCCGGGCCGGCGGTCTTCTTCCGTCTGTACCGGCTGCAGCCCGGAGATCCGGTACAGGTCCGGCGCGGTGACCGGTGGCTGGAGTTCCGGGTGGTCTCGACGGCGCGGTACCCGAAGAACGGGTTCCCGACCGCGGACGTCTACGGCCCCACCCCGGATGCGCAACTTCGCCTGATCACGTGTGGTGGAACCTTCGACACACAGCGCAGGTCGTACGTCGACAACGTGGTCGTCGATGCGGTCGCCGTCAGATTATCCTAGCTAAGTAATTGGGCTACGGTGGATTGGTAACATCGCTGGCCTGCATAGACTAGGGTGACACGGCGGCTGGATGGGGTGCCATGACCGTTTCGCAGGTGCTCGTCGCCGGGCGGTACAGGCTTGTCCGGTCGCTCGGTCGCGGCGGCATGGGCCAGGTCTGGTTGGCCCGTGACGAAGTGCTGCACCGCGACGTCGCGGTCAAGGAGGTCGTGCTCCCGGCGGGGCTGACCGATACCGAGCTCGAAGAGCTGCGTCAGCGCACCCTGCGTGAGGCCCGCGCGGCGGCCCGGCTCAGCCACCCCAACGTGGTACAGATCTACGACGTGGTACGCATCGACGACCAGCCATGGATCGTCATGGAGTACGTGCAGTCGCGGTCACTGCACCGGGTCATCAACGAGGACGGGCCGCTCAGTCCGGAGCACACCGCCCGGCTCGGGCTGGCGGTGCTGGCCGCGCTGGGCGCCGCGCACGGGGCCGGCGTGCTGCACCGCGACGTCAAGCCGAGCAACGTCCTCATCTCCGACGCCGGCCGGGTGGTACTGACCGACTTCGGCCTGGCCACCTTCGATGGCGGCGACAACGCGGTGACCCGCCCCGGCCTGGTCCTCGGCTCCCCGCAGTACATCGCGCCGGAACGGGCCCGCGACGGCGACTCCACCCCCGAGTCCGACCTCTGGTCGCTCGGCGCCACCCTGTACGCGGCGGTGGAGGGCCGATCGCCGTTCGCCCGAAGTACCACCATGGCCACGTTGACCGCGCTGGCCACCGAGCGACCGGATCCGATGCGCCGGGCCGGCCCGCTCCGGTCGGTGATTCTCGGCCTGCTCCGCAAGAACGTCCGCAGCCGCCTGGACCTCGCGGAGGCCGACCGGCTGCTGCGCCGGGTCGCCGACGGCGATTCGCGCCGCGGCAGGCGACTGCCGTCGGGCCGCCGGGCCCGCGCCGAGCAGCCGGACCCCGCGCCGGTGGCCCCGCCGACACCGCCGGTAGCGCCGCCGCCAACGCCCAAACCGACGGTGAAGTCGGCGGTCCCGGCGGTGACCGACACACCGGCTCCGCGGCCGGCCGGGCGCATCGTGCCGGGCGCCCGCGCCGACCCCAGCCCGCCGAAGCCGGTCCCGGCCGTCGTGCGGGACGCGGTCGCACCGCCCACCGACACACCCGCGAACGTGGCCGACAGCGCCTTCACGACGCGGATCATCTCGGCGGCCGCCGTCGCGAAGGCCGTCGATCCGGCATCCGGGCGGGCCGGCGACAGCGAAACCGTCCCCGGCCCGTGGGCGGTCGCGGCACTCCGACGGTCGCGACGCCGGGTGCTGGTCGCGACCACGCTCGCCGCGGTGGTGGTCGCGACGCTGGCGATCGCGCTGCCCATCGCCGGCCTGCACCTGCCCGGCCGACCCGGCGACGCGGGCGCCGTCATCACCGATCCGACCGCCAACACCTCACCATCGCCGCTGGCGGTGGCGACCGGTCCGACCGTCCTCGACGGCGTGGCCCTGCCGCCGGGCTGGATCTGGTACCAGGACCCGAGCGGTTTCCGGGTCGCCGTGCCGCAGCAGTGGACCTACACCCGGGAAAATTCGGTGGCGTACTTCCGCGAGCCGAACGGTGATCGCCTGCTCGCCGTCGGCGAGTGGCGGCCGAGCGCCGCCGACCCGGTCGCCGCGTGGACGGCGGCCGAGGACACCGCCCGGTCCCCGGATTACATGCGGTTGCGCCTCGAGGCGGTGACCTGCCCGTTCGCCGCCTGCGCGGAGTGGGAGTACACGACCAACGGCCCGGACGGACCCGACGGCACCCCGGTACGTGTGATCAGCCGCGGCATCCGTACCGCGTCGGGCCGTTCATACCAGATCACCTGGCGCACCAAGATCTTCGACTGGCAGATCAACCAGTCCAACTACCTCGTGATCATCCCGAGCTTCCACGGCTGAGCAGCTCGACCGGGTTGCCGACGGCGACGGTACCGGTGATCGGGTCCGCGCGGATCACCGCCGGCCGCACTCCGCCCACCCTCGCATACGCTGCCACGGTGCACGATCACAACCATCAGCATGATCACGAACATGACCACGCGCACGGTTCGGGCGGTTGGCGGCGGTTGACGCATCTGGTCACGCCGCACTCCCACGACAGTGCCGACAAGGTGGACGCGGCGCTCGAGAGCAGCCGCGACGGTCTGCGGGCACTGTGGCTGTCCCTGACCGTTCTGGGCGGTACGGCCGCCATCCAGGCCGTCGTCGCGTACCGGTCACACTCCGTCGGCCTGCTCGGCGACACGCTGCATAACGTGGCGGACGCGCTGACCGCCGTACCGTTGGGGTTGGCCTTCCTGCTCGGGCGCCGACCGCCGAACCGTCGGTACACCTATGGGTACGGGCGGGCCGAGGACCTGGCCGGCACCGTCATCGTCGTGGTCATCGCGGTGTCGGCGCTGGTCGCCGGGTACGAGGCGGTGGCGCACCTGCTACACCCGCGGCCGGTACGGCACCTGCCCGCGGTGGCGGCCGCAGGGCTGATCGGCTTCGCCGGCAACGAACTCGTCGCGCGGCTGCGGATCCGGGTCGGCCGGCGGATCGGGTCGGCCGCGCTGATCGCCGACGGTCTGCACGCGCGTACCGACGGATTCACGTCGCTCGCGGTGGTGGTCGGTGCCGGCGGCGTGGCGCTGGGTTGGCGGTGGGCCGACCCGGCGGTGGGCCTGGTCATCACGGTGGCGATCCTGTCCGTGCTGACCGGTGCCGCCCGCGAGGTGTACCGACGGCTGATGGACGCGGTGGCGCCCGGTGACGTCGACGCAGTGGAGCGGACACTGCGGGGCACGGACGGGGTGCGCGACGTCGGCCAGGTCCGGCTACGCTGGGTCGGTCACCGGCTGCGCGCCGAGGCTGACGTCGTGGTCGACGCCACGCTGTCCATCGTGGACGCCCATCGGATCGCCGTCGAGGCGGAGCACCGACTGCTGCACGAGATTCCCCGACTGACCGCCGCGATCGTGCACACCGATCCGGTGGCGGGCGACGGCGAGGACCCGCACGCCGCGCTCGAGCACCACCGCCACTGACGAGGCGGTCAGACGGTACGGGCGGGTCACACGGTACGGGCCAGGCGATCGGCCAGCAGGCGGGTGAAGCGGGACGGGTCGCCCAGTTCGCCGCCCTCGGCGAGCAGCGCCATGCCGTACAGCAGCTCGGCCGTCTCGGGCAGCGCCGCGTCGTCGGGGCGCTGCTCGTAGGCGGTGCGCAGACCGGTCACCAGCGGATGGCTGGCATTGAGCTCCAGAATGCGCTTGACGTGCGGCACCTCCTGGCCCATGGCGCGGTACATCTTCTCCAGGGTCGGCGCGATGTCGTTGGCGTCGCCGACGAGGCAGGCCGGCGAGGTGGTCAGCCGGGTCGACAGGCGCACCTCCTTGACCTCGTCGCTCAACGTCGTGGTGAGCCAGCCGAGCAGGGCGGCGAAGTCCTTCTGCCGCTCCTCGCGCGTCGCCTCGGCGTCGCCGCGCTCGTCGTCGGTGTTCAGGTCGACCTGCCCCTTGGCGATGGACCGCAGCGTACTGCCGTCGTACTCGCCGACCGCGTCGACCCACATCTCGTCGACCGGATCGGTCAGGACCAACACCTCGAAGCCCTTGTCCCGGAAGGCCTCCATGTGCGGGGAGTTCTCGATCATCGGCCGGGACTCGCCGGTCATGTAGTAGATGTCCTTCTGGCCCTCCCGCATCCGCGACACGTACTCCGCGAGGGTGGTCAGCCGGTCCGGGTCGTCGGTCGACGCGAATGACGCGATGTCGAGGATCGCGCCGCGGTTGTCGGCGTCGTTGAGCAGACCTTCCTTCACCACCCGGCCGAACTCCGTCCAGAACGTCCGGTACCGGTCGGCGTCGGTGGCCATCATCTCCTTGACCGTGGACAGTACCTTCTTCACCAGCCGACGACGCATCAGCCGGATCTGCCGGTCCTGCTGGAGAATCTCCCGCGAGATGTTCAGCGACAGGTCCTTGGCGTCGACCACGCCCTTGACGAAACGCAGGTAGTCGGGCATCAGCTCCTGGCAGTCGTCCATGATGAACACGCGTTTGACGTACAGCTGAACGCCGCGCTTGGCGTCGCGGTAGAACAGGTCGAGCGGGGCGTGCGAGGGAATGAACAGCAGCGCCTCGTACTCGAAGGTTCCCTCCGCCTTCATCGCGATGACCTCGAGCGGATC
>JAVHWE010000303.1:0-5000 GCA_032160285.1 Micromonosporaceae bacterium
CACCGCGCTCCGCTCGATGGAGGACGGGGTGGTCGAGAGCGGCGCGACCGCTACCCTCCCGTTCACCCCGGACGCCTGGCGGGCGGCGCTCGACCTGGTCACGGAGCAGACCCGCGAATTGGAGCAGACGCTCGCCGCCTCCACGCTCGCGCGGACCGGCACGGCGCGAAACTGGGTACTGTTCCGGATCGCGCTGGCCTGCGGGCTCGGCCTGATCGCCGTGATCGTCTCGATCATCATCTCGATCGCGATGGTGCGGTCGCTGGGTCGACAGTTGGAGCGGCTGCGGATCGCCGCGCTGGAGCTCGCCGGTGAACGCCTGCCGCGGGCGGTCGAGCGGATCCGGCGCGGCGAGGATGTCGACACGGCCGCCGCGGCCCCGCCCCTGCCCGGCGGCCCGGACGAGATCGGCATGGTCGCCGACGCGTTCAACGCGGTACAGCGCACGGCCCTGCGGATCGCCGTTGAGCAGGCCGAGCTGCGTCGGGGCGTCCGCGACGTCTTCCTCAACCTGGCCCGTCGCACCCAGGCCCTGGTACACCGGCAGTTGACCGTGCTGGACGCGATGGAGCGCCGGGAGAACGAACCGGAGGTTCTCGACGACCTGTTCCGGATCGACCATCTCGCTACCCGGATGCGCCGCAACGCGGAGAACCTGATTGTCTTGTCCGGAGCGGTCCCCGGCCGCGGCTGGCGCAAACCGGTATCGCTGGTCGACGTCGTCCGCGGCGCGGTCGCCGAGGTGGAGGACTACGGGCGGGTGAGCGTCCTGCCGATCGCCTCCGCCGCGCTGGTCGGGCGCGCCGTCGGCGACGTGATCCATCTGCTGGCCGAACTGGTCGAGAACGCCACGTCGTTCGCGCCACCGGACACCGAGGTGCAGGTCGGCGGGCAGAAGGTGGCCAAGGGGTACGCCATCGAGATCGAGGACCGCGGACTGGGCATGAGTGAGGAGGAGCTGGCCCGCGCCAACGAGCAGCTGGCGGACCCGCCCGAGTTCAGCCTCTCCGGTACCGCGCAGCTCGGCCTGTACGTGGTGGGCCGGCTCGCCCGCCGCCACGACATCCGGGTCCGGCTGCGCGACTCGCCCTACGGTGGTACCACCGCGATCGTGCTGATCCCGGCGAATCTGGTGGTCGACGTACCGAGCGAGGTGCCGGCCGCGCCGCGGGAGCGGCCGGCGGCCATCGCGGCCGGGCTGGCGAGTGCCGGTCCCGGTGTGCCGCCGGCCCGTACCTCGACCAGCATGCTGATGCGCGTCGATCGGACGGTCCGGTCTCGACCCATCGAGCCGGTGGTGGCCGAACCGGCGGCGAACGAACCGCTCAGCTCGCTCGTCGAGCCGTCCATGGCCGTCACCACCACGCCGACCGCACCCGCGTCACCGGGCATGAACGCCGTTCCGGTGGTGCGGGGGTTCACCGACAACGGGTTGCCTCGCCGGGTCAAGCAGGCCAACCTCGCCGCCCCGCTGCGACAGCAGGCCCCGGAGCCGGAAGCGGAACCGTCCGGCCCCGGCGCAACGACCCGGTCCCCGGAGGAGATCCGCACCATGATGGCCTCGTACCAGCGCGGTACGAAACGCGGCCGGTCGGGCTCTGCCGACGACCCCACCCCGGTCGCCGGCGATGCGACGGGCCCGGGGTCGGAGGATGTGACGGGGGCGGTGTCGGGCGATGCGACGGGCCCGGGGCCGGAGGACGTGACCGGGGCGGTGTCCGGTGATGCGGGCGGCACCCACGGCGACAATCCCGGCGACGGGTAGGAAGAGGACAGCTCGTGGCCCAGAAGACACCGCCCGTAACGGACCTGCACTGGCTTCTCGACGACCTGATCACCAGGGTGCCCGAGGCCAAGCAGGCGGCGGTGCTGTCGGCGGACGGCCTGTTGATAGCGGCATCACGCGGGATCGACCGCGAGGACGCCGACCACCTGTCCGCGGTCGCCGCCGGCTTCCAAAGTCTGGCCCGCGGCGCCGGCCGTCATTTCGGCGGCGGCCCGGTACGGCAGACCATCATCGAGATGGAGACCGCGTTCCTGTTCGTCACCGCGGCCGGGCAGGGTACCTGCCTGGCCGTGCTCACCGCGGAGGACGCCGACATCGGGCTCGTCGCGTACGAGATGGCGATGCTGGTGGCCCGGGTCGGCCAGCACCTCGCCACGATCGCACGCGAGGTGCCCGGTCAACCCGACGCCGAATGACCTGTCGACATGACAGCCGAAAGCCAGGGGCTCCACGAGTGGTTCGACGAGGACGCCGGCCCGGTGGTTCGCCCGTACGCCGTCACCGGCGGCCGGACCCGTACGGAGACCGAGTTCGACCTGATCGCGCTGGTCGTGGCGACCCAGCCGGCGGTCGCGTTGAAGCTCGGGCTGGCGCCGGAGCACATCGGCATCGTCCGGCTGTGCCAGCATCCGCTGTCGGTGGCCGAGATCTCCGCCCATCTGAGCCTCCCGATCGGGATCGTCCGGGTGCTGCTCGGCGACCTGCTCGACGACGGCCTCATCCTGACGCACCAACCGCAGGCAATGACTCAGGCAACGGACCAGCGGGTACTGAACGCGGTGATCAACGGACTCCGCTCGCTCTGAGGTCGACCCGCTCCGAGGTCGATCGGCGCGGAGCTCGATCGCTGTCTTCGCTACCGGTCGTCGCGGCTGCGACCGTTGCGGTCGCGGGCACGCAGGCGTCCGCCCGGCATCGGCGGCGCGGGCAGCCGGTCACCGTCGAACCCGGGTACCGGGCCGAACCGACGACCTGCCGCCCAGTCCGCGCGAGCCGCGGCGATGTCGTCGTGCGAGCGGCCGACGAAGTTCCACCACATGATGAGCTCCTCCGCGAACGGCGCTCCGCCGATCAGGAGTAACCGGGCCGGCTCCGGCGCGTGCAGGGTCAGCTCGGCCCGCCCGGTACCCAGGTAGAGCAGCGGATCCGGGCCGAGCGTGCCGCCGGCGACCTCGGCGCTGCCGGCCAGCATCACCGCCGCGTATTCGAAGTCCGGCTCCAGATCGAGCCGGATGGTCCGACCGGCGTCGAGCGTGATCTCGGCGCACACCAGCGGAGTGTGCACCACCGCCGGCGACCGTTCGCCGGCCAGTTCACCGACCACCACGGTGACGGTCCGGCCGGGCTCGTCCAGTACCGGAAGGGTGTGATGGTGGGCGAAGCCCGGCTCGCCGAGCCGCACCGGATCGGGCAGCGCGACCCACAACTGAACCCCGTGCAGGGTCGGCGGTCGCTGTCGCGGCGACTCCTCGGAGTGGGCGATTCCGTGACCGGACGTCATCAGGTTGAGCTGACCGGGCATGATCGTCTGTACGCTGCCCAGGCTGTCACGGTGCTCGATCTCCCCGGCCACCAGCCAGGTGACCGTCTGCAGGCCGGTGTGCGGATGCGGCGGCACCCGCATGCCCGGCAGCGCGATCAGCGAATCGGGGCCGAACCGGTCGACCAGGCACCAGGCGCCGACCATCCGCCGGTCGCGGTCGGGAAGGAACCGCCGCACCGACGTGTACCGCCCGAGCGGGACATCGCGGCCCGCGACGAGCTCGGCGACGGATCTGGTCACCCGTCGAGCGTACGTCCGCTCCCGGCTGCCGGGGTCTGCCCGGTTCGGCTCGCCGCGACGCGACGACGGTGGCAGTCTGACGGTGGCCGGCAGCGCCGGTACGGGTGGTAAAGAGCCGTCAGGGAGGCACCATGCGGGCGATTGTCGTCGACAGGTTCGGCGGTCCGGAGGAACTGCACGTCCAGGACGTACCGCTACCGCGCCCCGCGTCCGGCGACGTCCTGGTCCGGGTCATCTCGGCCGGGGTGGGGCCGTGGGACGTGGCGAAGCGGGAAGGTCGCCTCGGCGGCGACCCGCCGTTCGTGCCGGGTTTCGAATGTGCCGGCACGGTCGTCGGGGCCACCGGCGACGAGGCCGGCTTCCACGACGGCGAACCGGTGTACGGCTACATCGGCTACGAGGGCGCGTACGCGGAGTACGTGACCTGCCCGCCGGACCGGCTGGCGCCGCTGCCGGTGGCGCTCACCCTCGCCGAGGCGGGCGGCATGCCGGTCAATCTGCTCACCGCGGATGCCGGTATCCGCGACATCATGGCCGTACGGGCCGGCCAGACCGTTCTCGTCACCACCGCCGCCGGCGGGCTCGGCCACCTCGCGGTCCAGCTCGCCGTGCGTGCCGGGGCGCAGGTCATCGCCACCGCCAGCCGCGACCATCACGACTTCGTTCACAAGATCGGCGCTGCCCAGGTGGTCGACCACAACGACGCCGACTGGCCCCGGCTGGTACGCGACATGAGCTCCGGTGGTGTCGACAGCGCCCTGGCCGCGGTGGCGCCCACCATCGCCGGTGCGGCGGCCGCCACCCGTGACGGTGGTGTCGTCGCGACGCCGGCGCGCGGCGGCGATGCGCCGACCGACAACCGGATACGGGTACAGCTCTACGACGGCCCGCTCGAAGGGCGTCGGCTGATCCGGCTGGCGCCCACCCTCGACGACGGCGCCGTCGCGCTGATCCTCGCGGCCCGGTACGACCTGGAGGACGCCGCGGCCGCGCAGCAGCACGTTGGCCAGGGCCACACCCGGGGAAAGGTCGTCCTCACCGTCGACGAACTGTGAGTCGCCGAACGAGCTGCGGGTCGGCGGATTTGCGAGTCGCCGACCTCGCTGGTCGGCGGATTTGCGAGTCACTGTTCGGTCAGAGCGCGGCGGCGACCAGTTCGGCGATCTGTACCGCGTTGAGTGCGGCGCCCTTGCGCAGGTTGTCGTTGGAGCAGAACAGGGCGAGGCCGTGTTCGACCGTCTCGTCGGCCCGGATCCGGCCGACGTGCACCGGATCCGTACCGGCGGCCAGCAACGGCGTCGGCACGTCCGCCAGCACTACACCCGGTGCCCGGTCCAGCAACTCACGAGCCCGCTGCGGGCTGATCGCCCGGTCGAACCGGGCGTTGAGTTGCAACGAATGCCCGGTGAAAACGGGTACCCGCACGCATGT
>JAVHWE010000318.1:0-3293 GCA_032160285.1 Micromonosporaceae bacterium
CGCGGGCTGCTCCGACCACCAGGCTTTGAACAGGTCGCAGAAGAACCCCCAGTCGTTGCGCGTGGTCGCGACGCAGCCGTTGGGCGGATCGGTCAGGTGCAGCTGGATCGGCTGCTGTTTGGCCGCCGCGGCGACCGCCGGTACGACGTAGTGCAGATCGACCATGCGGTCGATGACGTAGTTGCGTCGATCGGTCGCGGCACCGAGGTCACCGGCCGGATCGTAGGTGGACGGGGCCTGCACCAGCCCGGCGAGGGTGGCGGCCTCGGGCAGGGTGAGGTCGGCCGCCTCCTTCGAGAAGTACACCTCGGCGGCGGCGCCGATGCCGTAGGCGCGGTGGCCGAAGTAGGCGACGTTGAGGTACCGCTCCAGGATCTCGGTCTTGGTGAGCTTCTGCTCGACGGCGAGCGCCAGCCTGATCTCGCGGAGCTTGCGGGCGCCGGTCTGCTCGGTCGCCGCCTCGACCTCCTCCGGGGTCAGCGCCGAGTCGCGCAGGACGTTGCGCACGTACTGCATGGTCAGCGTCGACGCCCCCTGTGACACCTGGCCGGTGCGGTGGTTGGCGACGAACGCCCGGGCGACGCCCTTGAAATCGACGCCGTGGTGGAGGTAGAACCGGGCATCCTCGGTGGCGACGATGGCCTGGGTCACGAACTCCGAGATCTTGTCGATCGGGGTCTGGATCCGGTGCTCGTCGTAGAACTGGGCGAGCAGGGTGGTGCCGTCCGCCGCGTACACCCGGCTGGTCTGCGCGGGCAGCGTGTCGGGGAGGTGGTCGGCCTGGCTGTCGAGCTGCATGGTGGCGGCCTGCACTCCGAGGCCGGTGACCGCGGCGATCGGGTACACGATCGCGGCCACCGCCAGGCCCACGAGCACACTGGTCCGGACGAGGGCGAGCAACCGGTGGGGGAGTCCGCGGACGTCTGTCACGCCGTTAAAGGTACGACAAATCCGCAATGTCTTGTATCGGAATGGGTCGACCGACCCCATGTCTCCGGGTGACCGAGCCGCCAGGCAGGATGCTCGCATGCCGACCATGCCCGCGCCGCACGTGGTGGACCTGCGCTTCCACGGTGACGCCGAGGCCGGCCCCGGCCTGGTCGACCTGGCCGTGAACGTCCGGGTCGACCCGATGCCCGACTGGCTGGCCGATCCCGTCGCGGCCACGCTCACCGGCCTGGCCCGCTACCCCGACCAGGCGCCGGCCCGGGCGGCGATCGCCGCCCGGCACGGCCGGACAACCGCCGAGGTCCTGCTGACGGCCGGCGCCGCCCAGGCGTTCACCCTGCTCGCCCAGGCACTCCGGCCGGCCCGCCCGGTTGTGGTACATCCGCAGTTCACCGAGCCGGAAGCGGCGCTGCGATCGGCCGGCCACGAGGTTGACCGGGTGATCCTCGACGGCGATTTCACGCTGCGGCCCGACGCCGTACCCGCCGACGCCGACCTCGTCGTCATCGGCAACCCCACCAACCCGACCTCGGTACTGCACCCGGCGGCGGTCCTCGCCGGGCTGGCCCGGCCGGGGCGGGTCCTGGTGGTCGACGAGGCGTTCGCGGACTCCGTGCCGGGCGAACCAGGCTCCCTGTCGCGCCGCGGCGACCTACCCGGCCTGGTGGTGATCCGCAGCCTCACCAAGACCTGGGGGCTGGCCGGCCTGCGCATCGGGTACCTGCTGGCGCCGGCGGACCTGGTCGACCGGCTCGCCGCCGCCGCACCCCTGTGGCCGGTGTCGACGCCGGCGCTGGCCGCCGCCACCGCGTGCGCCGCACCGGTCGCGGTCGCCGCCGAACGGGCCATCGCCGAACGCCTCGCGGTCGACCGCCGGTACCTGGTGGATCGGCTGGTCACGGTCGCCGGGGTACGGGTCGCGGGCCGGCCGGCCAGCTCCTTTGTCCTGATCGAGGTCCCCGACGGCCGGGCCGTCCGCCACGGGCTGCGGGCCCGCGGGTACGCGGTCCGGCGCGGCGACACGTTCCCCGGCCTCGGCCCGGACTGGCTCCGGATCGCGGTACGCGACACCGCCATCACCGACGCATTCGTCGGCGCCCTCACCGACGTGCTGAAAGGCAGACCAAGATGACCGACCCGCTCGCCGACACCATCGCCGCCATCGTGGGCGCCGACGCCGCAGCCGCCCACGCCGCCGCCGAACTCCAGGCCCGACTGACCAAGCCGGCCGGCTCCCTCGGCGAGCTGGAGGCACTCTCGGTACGGCTGGCCGGGCTGGCCGGTACCTGCCCGCCGCCGCTGCCGGTACCCGCCGCGGTGGCGATCTTCGCCGGCGACCACGGCGTACACGCCCGGCGGGTCACCCCGTGGCCGGCTGAGGTCACCGCCCAGATGGTGGCGAACTTCCTGGCCGGTGGGGCCGTCGTCAACGCGTTCGCCCGGCAGGCCGACGCCGGCGTGACCGTCGTGGACGTCGGTGTGGCCGCCACCCTCCAACCGGCCGACGGGCTGCTCATCCGCAAGGTCCGCGCCGGTACCCGGGACCTGGCCGTCGAGCCGGCGTTGACCCGCGACGAGGTCCGGGCCGCGCTGATCGTCGGGATCGAGGTCGCCGCCACCCTCATCGACGGCGGCGCGGCGATCCTGCTCACCGGCGACATGGGCATCGCGAACACCACTCCGGCCGCGGCCCTCATCGCCGCGTTCACCGGCACCGACGCGGCCGCGACGACCGGCCGGGGTACCGGCGTGGACGACGCCATGTACGCCCACAAGGTCGAGGTGGTCGCGGCGGCGCTGGCCCGCCACGAACCGTCGCCGACCGACCCGATCGGGGTGCTGGCCGCGGTCGGCGGACTGGAACACGCCGCGATCGCCGGGTACCTGCTCGGCGCGGCGGCCCGTCGGGTACCGGTGATCCTGGACGGGGTCATCGCCGCCGCCGCCGCGTTGGCCGCCGCGGCGCTCGCGCCGGACGCGGTCACCGCCATGGTCGCCGGCCACCGCTCGGCCGAACCGGGAGCCACCATCGCGCTGGCCCACCTGGGCCTGACCCCCCTCGTCGACCTCGGCCTGCGGCTCGGCGAGGGTACCGGCGCGCTGCTCGCGCTGCCGATCGTGGTCAGCGCCGTCCGGGTCCTGCACGAGGTGGCGACGTTCGACTCCGCCGGCGTTTCGGCGAAGTGACCGGCCGGTGTCTCGGCGACGTGACCCGGCGCCGTCGTAGGCTGCGGCGAGCATGGAAGGGGCGCGCGTGACTGACCTGTACCCGATCGGGCTGCGGGTGGAGGGCCTGCGGGTGCTCGTGGTGGGTGGCGGGTCGGTGGCCACCCGGCGGGTCCCCG
>JAVHWE010000382.1:0-3937 GCA_032160285.1 Micromonosporaceae bacterium
CGGCGGCCCACCGGTGCCGCAGGAACAGCCGGATCTCCCCGTCGTCGGCCGAGTACAGCGCGTCCGGGAGGCGCCTTTCGTCCGGGCGCGGAGCGTCGCAACCGGCGGCCGCGGCCGCGGCCGCCGCGAACGACACGCTCGCCGCCTCACTGGACGGGTAGCCAGGCGACTGACCCGCCGGCAGGTGCCGGCCGCCGAGGACGTGTGCGAGCAGCCGGAGCTGGTGTTCCGACCAGCCGAGGCCGGCGTGGATCGGTGGCGGGATACGGCTGGGGACGGCGACCCGGTCGCCCGGCCGGAGCGCGTCGAGCGCCGTCCAACCCCCGAACGTCGCGAACCGGTGATTGCCCGACGCCTTCACCGTGCGGCCGGACGCCAGGCTGAGCCGGTACACGGTCTTGGTGCCGGATGGGAACACGTTCACGATCGGCCGGGCGACCAGCCGGCGGTCTTCATCGAGCGACCACACGCTGATGCCGTCGAAGCCGTCGCGCAGCAGCGCCGCGAAGGTGACCGGTGCACCGGTGTCTGCCCGCAGCAGAGTGGTGTCCGCGGTCATACACCCGGATTCGCGCAGATCGGCCAGCTGGGGTCGCTTGTCGGTGCGCTGCTCCGGGCCCCGGTTGAGCTGACTGACCGCCACCACCGGGCATTCGACCTCCTTGGCCAGCAGTTTCAACCCGCGGGACAGCTCGGCGACCTCCTGCTGGCGGCTCTCGGTGCGCTTCGGTGAGCTCATCAGCTGGAGGTAGTCCACCACGATGAGCTTGAGGTCGTGGCGCTGCTTGAGGCGGCGGGCCTTGGCGCGGATCTCCATCAGGTTCATGTTCGGCGTGTCGTCGACGAACAGCGGTGCCTCGCTGATCTCGCCCATCCGACGGGCCAGCTTGGTCCAGTCGTCGTCGGAGAGCTGGCCGGACCGCAGGACGTGCAGCGGCACCCGGGCCTCCGCCGACAGCAGCCGCATCACGATCTCGACCTTGCTCATTTCCAGGCTGAAGATGGCGCTGGCCATGTTGTTCTTGACGGCGGCGGCCCGGCTGAAGTCCATGGCCGCGGTGGAGTTGTGGGTCGGGACCATCGACCTGCCCGCGAGGTACAGGTGATCGTCGTTGTCGACCTGGACGCACCGCACCGGCACGCTCGGGACCCGGCGTACGCCCACGATCAGCCGCGCGTCGACGGGGACCCCCACGGTGGCCCGGACACTCTCCTTGTGCGCCAGCCGCTTACGCTCCACCCGGAAAAGGTCGTCCACGGCGGTGATGTCCAGCGTGGTCGCGGCGTCCGGACCGGTCATCGTGCACCGGTGGCCGAGGCCGACCACCAGGTCGTAGACGTCATCGGCGAGCCGGCGCGGCACCGGACCGTACCGGACTCCGCCGGCCGGACCGACCGTGGCCGCGGCGTCCATCAGGCCGGCCAGCAGCGCCCACCGCTGCGCCCGTGAGCCGCGCAGGTACCCGGCCGGAATGCGCCCGTCCCCGTTGACACCGGATGGCGAACCCACGCCGTCGGCGTCGAGGAACGGTCCGAGGTCCGGGTCGTGGAGGCCGCCACCGAGGCACACCCCGAACGTGTACGCCGGCACCGGCAGCACCCGCGCGGGCAGCTCCAGTGGCCGGGTGTTGGTCACCGCGTGGGTACCCGCCGCGTCGGCGGCGATGCCCGCGGTGGTGCACACCCGCGTCGGCCCGGGTAACCCGGTCAGGCGGGCACGCGTAAGCCAGCGGTGCTCACCGTCCGCGACGATAACGGTACCGTCGGAGAACTCGACCTCGTAGCACGGTCGCCCGTGCATGATCTCGCTGGCGGCGACCACCGTGGTCGGCCGGCCGTCGGCACCGATGAGCCGGGCGCCGGGCTGGACCTCGGCCATCGTGGTCCACCCGTCCGGGGTGGGCAGTGGCGTGTCCAGCGCCAGCGCCTTCCCCAGACCCGGGCGCCCCGCGACGATGATCAGCTGGCCGGCGTGCAGGCCGTTGAGCAGGCGGTCCAGATCCGCGAACCCGGTCGGTACGCCGCTCATCAAGCCGCCGCTGGCGCCGACCGCCTCGATCTCGTCGAGGGTGGGCTGCAGCATCTCGGCCAGCACCGCGAAGTCCTCGCTCACCCGCCGCTCGGTGATGTCGTACACCGCCTGCTGCGCGAGGTCGACCAGGTCGTCGGTGTCGCGGCCGGCACCGCCGACATTTCCGAAGCCCAGCTGGACGATCCGGGTACCCGCCTCGATCAGTCGGCGCAGGACGGCGCGCTCACTGACGATCTTCGCGTAGTACGCGGCGTTGGCCGCCGTGGGCACGCTGGCGATCAGGGTGTGCAGGTAGGCCGCGCCGCCCACCCGGGCAAGGTCGCCGGCGTCGGCCAGCGACGCCGCCACCGTGATGGCGTCGGCGGGCTCACCCCGCCCGTACAGGTCGAGCACCGCGTCGAAGACGGTGGCGTGATTGGGCCGGTAGAAGTCGGCGGTCCGGAGCACCTCGACGACGTCGGCGATCGCGTCCTTGGACAGCAGCATGCCGCCGAGCACGCACTGCTCGGCCGCCACGTCCTGCGGTGGAGTCCGGTCGAACTGGCCGTCCCCACCCGTCCGCTGCGAGTTGCCGCGCGGCTCACCGCCGCGCCCGTCGTCCGGCCGCGACTCGGTGGCCCGCACGTCATCCGTGATCGACATGCCATGCCTCCGTGTCCCGCTCCCCAACCCCCGGTAACCCGGCGGCGACAGAAAACCGTACGGGTACGACAGTTTCTTAGGAGCATCTGAGCGCCCACCGTAGAAAGCCTTTGGCCGGACCTCAATTCGGACAGTGGACAGCCCTCGGGACAACCTGTGGACGGCCCGCCACACACGGTGGGCAAGACTGTGCATTGGCTGGGGAAAAGTCTGGGGATTACCCCTACGTAGGCCGCCTGAGCTGGGGTGATGCAGTTAACAACCTGTGGATGACACAAAGTTGGCCACGACACGCCGAAAGCGACCAGGTATCGTCGCGGGTGAACGGACCGGCATCGCTTTCACCGTGGATTGGTGAAGCAACACCCGTCACAGAGAGGTCACGCTCCAACGTGGGCTATCGAGACAGGGGGGACCAGGCGCGCGACGGCCGACGTCGCCGCCCGTCGTCGGCGAACCGATCGAGCGCCGCCGCATTCGGCGACGACACGATCGACCGGCCGACTCCACTCATCGCTCGGCGCGCTCATGCCGACCGGGCCAATGAGGATGCCCCCCGGCGACCGGAGACCCCTACCGGCAGCAATCGCTCGGACACCATGGGTTGGGCGACCCTCCGCCCCGTCGAGGACCGGCTCGACGACGCCGACGCCCGCCCCAGGTTCGCCGACGAGCGAGAGGTGCGCTCGCCCCGAGACGACGACCGGTCACTCGGATCGCGCCGCGGTGCGACGTTCGACTACGACGACGACCGACCCGCTCCCCGCCGCGACTATGACTATCGCGAGGACGACGACTATCGCGGGGACGACCGGGGCTACCGTCCGCAACGGGCGGCCGGCGACGTTGACGATCGGAGTTGGAAGAGCCGCGCGTACCGGACCGGTTCCGGCCACGACCCGGACGACGAGCGCCTTGACCTCGGCGGTCGCCGACGCGATGCCGACGGTACCCGACGCGATGCTGGCGGTGCCCGGCGAGCGGACAACCGGGCAGCGGGCTTCGGCGATGACGGTGACGACGGCCGCTGGCCCCGACCGGATCGGACCAGGCAGGCCATCGGCGCCCGCCCGGCTCGCCCGACGGACGATCCGCCCGCCGGCTACCGCGCCGCCGACGACGAACCCGGCCGGTCACGACGCACCGCCGAGGCCGCTCCGCGCCGCTCGCGACGGGCCGAGGAGGAGCGGGTCCGGCGCGCCGCCCACGACGTTGAGTTCCCGCGCTCCCGACGGGCCGACGATGACTCCACCCGCCCCTGGC
>JAVHWE010000478.1:0-4109 GCA_032160285.1 Micromonosporaceae bacterium
GAGGCCCGATCATGATCTCGTAGGACATTGCACAACAGTTCGCCGGTGATCAACACAGCGCACCGGACGCCTCCGGGTCGTTCGGCGACCGCCGGGTGCGGACAGGGCTCGACACCCGCCCCACCAGATACTAACGATCCGCGCGATTCATGCTGGGTTTTCCATACACGCACATCTGAGCCCGCCGCACCCTAGCGTTTGGGCTACGACAATCGAGGTGGCGGCGGCACCGGACACGGCACCGCCAGAAAAGGCGACGGCACGGCGGCGGTGGGCCACCCTGCCCCTGTTCGGTCGTGCGCCTGAGGTGCTCGCGCTTTCCTGCGTCGGCGTCCTTCTGGTCGCGTGGGCGTACGCGCGCGCACGCACCGGTGGCCCACATGCGATGCCGCTGTACTGGACGGGCCAGGTTGTCGTCTTCGTGCCCGTAGCGGCGCGGATGCTATCCCGCCGACTGACCGGCGGCCCCGAGGCGTTTGCGCTCGTAATCGGTTTGGCGGTGAATCAGTACCTGCTCAAGTGGGCATACA
Organism: Micromonosporaceae bacterium; assembly: GCA_032160285.1. Lineage (GTDB taxonomy): Bacteria > Actinomycetota > Actinomycetes > Mycobacteriales > Micromonosporaceae > Planosporangium. Next base: position 531 of record JAVHWE010000478.1, read on the forward strand.
GCCCGGAGCAATTTCGGTTCCCCGATGAGCTGCAGCACTGGGCATCGACCGCAACCCTCGTCGAGACCGGACAGCTTTTCCATACCAACCACGCGCTGCCGGCAGCCGTGCACTTCCCCGCGCTGGAGGAGATCTGCGCCGCCGTGGTCGCCATGACGGGCCTGTCGATCACAACGGCGGGACTCCTGGTGGCCGGTGTGGCACACCTCGTCTTCGTTGGCGCCGTGTTCATGCTGGCCCGGCGTACCGGTACCAGTCCCGCGGTGGCCGGCCTCGCCTGCGTGATCTACGCCACCGGTGTGCATTACCTATTCTTCGACTCGATGTACATCTATCAGACCGCGGCGCTGCCGTTTCTGGTACTGGCTATCTGGGCCTCGCGCTGTTGGCGGGTCAGCGACCGCAGGACCTGGCCGTTCGGGTTGCTCGGACTCGCATCGATCGCCCTGGTCGGGGTCAGCCACCACGTCACAGCGTTTATCACGATCGGTGCGCTCGCGTTGATCGCCGCCTGTGAGCTGGTCTTCGGAGGCAAGCCCCGGCAATGGGCCACCCTCGTCCTGGCTGTCGTCGCGGCAGCATCGATTGCCGCGTGGATCTGGTTGGTCGCCCGCGATGTTGTCGACTATCTCGCTGAGCCGATGAGCGCGATTATCAACACGCACCGCCAGCTGACCGACCGGAGCGGCTCGAACGTACAGAGCAGCAGCGACACTCCACTGTGGCCGCTCGCCGTCCAGGCGGCAGGTCTGCTCGTCCTGCTCATTGCGTTCGCGCGAATCGGCTACCTGGCCGTGCGTTCCCGCCAACGTGACCCATGGCAGTGGGCGCTGTTCGCCGGGGGCCTCCTGTTTTTTGGCTCCAACGGGCTACGGCTGGTCGGAGCGCAGGGGCCAGAGCTTGCCGGTCGGGCCGTCACCTTCACGTACCTGCCGATGTCACTGCTGGCGGCGGCCGCCGTCCCGGGATGGCGGCGGCGGGGGAACAGGCTATACCGGGCGTTCGCCAACCGCACCGCTGTCGGCACGCTGGCATTGACGCTGTTGATGGTCGGCGCGCGCGGTGGTGGCTGGCCACCGTCCTGGGCGCAACTGCCCGGCCCGTACCTGGTGTCCGGCTATGAAAGGTCAATCGATCCGGCCGGGGTATCGGCCGCCCGGTGGATGGCGCGGCGGCTACCACGCGGGCAAAGGGTCGCGGCGGACTCCACCGGCTGGACCCTGTCCTCGACATACGGCCGCGAGGACCCCGTCGGGGAGGCGTCCGCGCTGTACTACGCAACCACCTGGAACGCGGCCACCCAGCAACTCAGCTGGGACCTCGACATCAACGTTGTCTGGGTCGACCTGCGGATGTCACAGCAGACCCCGAAATCCGGAGCGTACTTCGCTCAGGATCCGCAGGCGTACACCCATAAGACGCCGATCTCCCGGTCGCTTCTTACCAAGTTCGACCAGGTGCCCGGAATCAGCCGGATCTACGACGGCGGTCCGATCCGCCTCTACGGCCTGAGGGATTGACGATGCCGCTGATTACCGGACGACGGCTAACCGGCTACCCCATAATGGCTGGCGCCGCGGTGCTCGCCGGTGCCGCGGTCCAGTACGGACCGGCATCTGGGGCTGTCGTCGCCGGACTGTTGTTGGCCTTCGCGCTGCCCGGAATTGCGGTAGCCGGTGTGCTCCTGGACCGGGTATCGGTGTCCACGGTCGAACGGATCGTCCTGGCCCCGGCCTTGAGCCTCGGCGTTTTGGTGCTGGGCGGCCTCGGTTTAAACGCCGCCAGGGTGCCCTTGAACAGCAGCTCGTGGACCGGGCTCACGGTGGTGGTCACGTTACTGGCCGCCGCGCTCGGATATCTGCGCGTAGGGCCATGGACCGCCAACAAACCGCGCGTCCCGTTGCTCGCGTCGGCACCCGCACAGGTCCCTTCCGGCGAACCGGCTTCTGATCGCGCCGTCCGGGCGTTCAACGCCGACAAGCCCACCTCGGCGCTGGCGTGGCTGCCCGATGCCAATGCCGGTGCACCCGCGATGGCGGGGCCACCCCAGCGGGCTGACGGACCGCCCGATGCGGCGATCAATCTGGACGCAGCGACCGTGCCGACGGGGTCGCTTTCCGCGTTGGCCCAGCCGCCGCCGGCGGTCGAGAAGAACATCGTGACGGGACAGTCAGTCGGCCCGACGAAGGTCCACCCGGCCGGGACGGGCTACCCGATAGGCGGCCGCCGTAGGGGTTGGGCGGTAGCCCGGACGGTAGTGCCCGTCACGCTCGGGGCGGTGGCACTCGCCGCCGCCGGAGCGCTGTCGATGAGTACCGCCCAAGCTCAGTCCGGTGCTTCCGTCACTGCGCTGTCTGCGGTACGGGCGCCGGTGACGCCCACCGGCGTACCACAAGGACGCACCATTCTGATCGACGTGACCAGCGGAGAGCGCACCCCGACACATTTCATCATTCGAATTCTGCCTAGCGGGGGGGCCAGCACCGACATGACGGTGAGCATCAACAACGGCGCGCGTATCACCCGTACCCTCCAGGTGTCGGCCGGCCGGGTAATGGTCGAGCTCTACCGATTTGGCGACGCGGCTCCGTACCGGTCGGTCTTCCTTCAGCAGGCGTCGTGACCGCGCATGCGGCGACGACGCCGCACGTTCGGACAGAAAGGGCTGGCAAAAGCCCGGTGCCGTGGTCAGCATGCCGCATCGTCGTGATTCTGGCGTTGGCGGTCACGGTGCCGGAGGCGGCCGTCGCGTGTGGCAACGGATCGAGACAGCCTTCGAGATCAATTGCGACGGAGTCGGCCACTCGGCCGCCCCTCGCATCCGCACCGACGCTGCGGGTGGAACGGAACAAGATTGTGGACGGGGCCGGCACTCCAATCCGCCTGTTGGGCGTCAACCGCTCCGGTTCGGAGTTCCAGTGCGTGCACAGCGACGCGATCTGGGACGGCCCGGTCGACAACAAGGCCGTCGCGGCGATCGTCTCTTGGCACGCACGGGCCGTCCGGATCGCACTCAACGAAGACTGCTGGCTGGGAGTCCACCCGGTGCACCCAGCCTCCTCAGGGCAACCGTACCGGCAAGCCATCGCCGCCTACGTGGAAACCCTCGATGCCCACGGCATCGTGGCGATTCTGGATCTGCACTGGAGTTCCGGCATGTGGGCAGGCACGGCCAGCCAGTGTCCCGACACGGCGGCCGCGTGCCAGAAGCCAATGCCGGACGCCGCGCACGCCCCAACGTTCTGGGCCTCGGTCGCTGAGACCTTCCGCACCAACCTGTCCGTGGTGTTCGACGTGTTCAACGAGCCGTTTCCGAACGCTACCGGCGGTATGACCGCCGACCAATCATGGGACTGTTGGCTGCGTGGCGGTTCGGCGTGTGTGGGACTGACCTACCCGGCGGCCGGCATGCAGCAATTAGTCGCCGCCATTCGGGATACCGGAGCGAAAAACGTGGTGCTGGTCAGTGGCAATGGATACGCGGCCGACATGACGAAGTGGCTGGCGCACCGGCCGATCGACCCCACCGGCAACCTTGGCGCCGCCTGGCACTCCTACAGCTACGACACCTGCCTCGAC
>JAVHWE010000548.1:0-3214 GCA_032160285.1 Micromonosporaceae bacterium
CTGCGGCGGGCCGCCGAACGCGTCGTTGTTGTCGGGTCCGGTGTAGACCGGGGTGCCGAGCGCGGGGCCGGTGAGCGGGACCGTCTTGGTGTGCCCGTCCGCGTCGGTCAGGCGCACGCCGACCTGCGGGGACGCGTCGGTCTTCGCCCACGAGTCCCGCGCCAGCCGGATCGTCAGGTACTTGTACGCCGACACGTCCCGGTACGCGGCCGGGACCGCGCTCGACCAGACCGCGTTCGGCGCCGACCAGGCCAGGTGCTGCTGGGCCAGCGGATTCGACACCGGGCCGATCCACGGGCCCACGTGCGGCTCCTCGCCCGGACCCCGGACCTTGAAGCACGCCGCCGCTGGCTTGACCCCGCCGCCGCAGCGCTGGGCGGTGGCGAAGCCGGTGGCGGTGACGGATCCGCCGAGTGCGTTCAGGCCGGTTGCCCCGCGGAGGTCATCGAGCTTGCGCCGGTGGGCCGCACCGGCCACATAGGACGCGAGCACCTTGCCGGGCGCGGCCGACAGCGGGACCTCGGTGTTGCCCAGGAACAGCGAGTCGTAGACCGGCGCGGACTGTAGCCGGGCGCGGAAGAACGCGGCGATGTACGCGTCCCCGGCGGCGAGCTGCTGGGTGGGCTGGAGGCGGTCCGCCGCGCCCTTGCCGCAGAACGCGTTGGCCGGATCGCCGGTGTAGTCCCAGTCGTCGATCGTGTCGGCCTCCCAGCCGCCCGGGGTCCACACCGAGTTGAAGTAGTTGTGGTTCGCGCCGAGCACTCCGAGCAGCGCGTGCGGAACCGTGTCGGCCTGGGCGGCCGTGGCGTCGTCGAAGTAGTGGACGCCCTGCAGGTCGGACACGTCACCGTCGCAGTACGGCACCACGGTGAGGCTCGGCGTGCCGCGAAGCTGGTAGCGCATCAGGTCCGTCGGGGCGAGCGGCACCACCGCCTGGATCCCGAACCGGCTGCCCGTCCGCTTGTTCTCGGCGAGCGCGGCGACCACGCCCTCGCCGCCCCGGCTGTGGCCGAACAGCCCGACCCTGGTCAGGTCGACCTTGCCCTCGAAGGTGGTGCCGAACGGGCCGGTGAGTACCGATCCGGACCAGCCGGACCACAGCTCCAGGTGCTTGATCACCAGCTTGGCCCGCGCGGCCGCGCCGTAGTCGTTGTCCTCGTCGTCGGTGGCGTTGATCGCGTTGGCCGAGATCGACACGACGATGGATCCGTAGCTGGCGAGCAGGTCTGCGAGCGCCCGGTACCCCTGCAGGCTGGGGATCGCCCGGTAGCCGGACGGGCATGGCCAGGTCACGCTGATCGAGCCGTCCGCGCGTCCGCACGGCGAGTGCCTGCCGTGTAGGAGGACGATCAGCGGCCGCTTCCCCGCCCCGAGCGGCGCCGGGTACGTGACCTCCCCTCGCAGCTCGCCCTTGGTGCCGTTGGGCAGCGGGAACACCGAGTCACCCAGGTCGTACTCGGCGCGGGTGGTGGCCTGCGGCCCGGGGAGTCCCGGATCCGGCGCGGCCAGGCGCATCGGGTGCGGCGCGGGGGCGCTGGTGGCGGGAGGGGCGGGATCCGTACCGGTGGCGGGGGCGGCCGGGGTGGCGCCGCTCGGGAGGGATCCGCCGGTCCAGGTGACGGTGAGCTGGCGCGGATCCTTGACCCGGGCCGCGGTGTCGAGGGTGACCGAGCGGCGGTCCGTCGCGATCCGGCCGTACCCGAGCGGGATCCGCCCGTTCATCACCACGGCCGCCGCGTCCCGGATCGGCACGGGTAACCGCTGCGGGACGACGATCCTGCTCCGCCCGTCGCCGAGCGACCGGATCGTGACACCCGCCGGATCGGCCGACGCGGGCGCGGCGGCCACCCCGCAGACCAGTGCGATGGCAGTCGTGAGCAGAGCAATTCTGGCTGGGGGGCGCACGGGCATTTCCTCCGAATGTGGGCGGGGGGCCGCGCCAGCCTGTCTGTACCGATGTGAAATCGATGTGAGGAAATCGGGGGCCTGCGAGCCCCGGCGCATCTACCGGGGGAAACGTGAGATCTGATCACCTATGTCACGTTCCGTAGCCTTTTATACACATTAAGTTAGGCTTCCGCGGAGTGGCCCGGCGACGGTGGATCACCGTGGGCCTACACCTTCACCAACACGGTTGGATGAAACCGTAGGAGGACCAGAGCATGCGCAAGTCCACGTCCAGAACCGTCTCGCGGCGCACCAAGGCCGGAATCGCACTCGCATCAGCCGCCGCCCTGGTGGCCGTCGTCGCAGCACCCGCCTTCGGTGTCGCCGCAGCCCTGACGCTCAGCTCCGCGTCCGGCCCCAGCGGCGGCACCAATACCCTGACCGCGACCGCGCCGACGGCGATCTTCCCGTCGACCGTGACGCCCGCGGTCGAGTTCCAGTACGTCGGCCTGCTCACCGCGGCGACCTGCAGCGCGACCTACAGCGCCGCCGCGGCGATCGCCGTGACAAGCGCCACGCCGCCCGTCCAGACCGCAGGCGTCATCGTGGTCCCGGCCGCCAACGTCAAGAAGCTGCTGACCACCAAGATCTCCGTGACCGTGCCGTCGACGCTGGCCCTCGCCACCGGGCAGTCCAGCGCGAACTACAACATGTGCGTTTACAGCGGCACCACGACGGGTTCCAGCGGCAGCCCGCTGATCGCCAACGCGGCCTACAAGATCGCGGCCCAGGCCGTGCTGACCTCCGTCACGCCGCCCACCGGCCCGGCGCTCGGCAACACGCCGATCACTGTCGTCGGCCAGAACTTCCCGGCGACCGGCATGACCGCCACCCTCGGTGGGGTCCCGCTCGCCCCCACCGGCATCACTGTGGCGACCAACGGCAACAGCTTCACGGCCGTCACGCCGGCGCACGCCGCCAGCGGTCCGCTCGCCCTATCGGTCACCACCCCGGGCGGCACGACCACAAAGGTGGGCGCATTCTCGTACACCAACGGCATCGTGACCGTCCCGAACACCGGACCGAACACGGGCGCGACCGATGTGGACGTCTCGGGTGTCGGCTTCTCTGCGCTGGACTTCTCGACCACCGCCCTCACCACGCCGGACGACGGCAACGGGCACGTCTACCTGGTCAACGGCACGTACAGCCCGACCGGTAACACCACCAAGGCAAATGGTGAGGTCACCGAGTGCAACAACGTGCTCGTGGTCAGCGACACCGAGCTGATCTGCACGCTGACGCTCACCCGCACGCTCACCGCCGC
>JAVHWE010000555.1:0-6585 GCA_032160285.1 Micromonosporaceae bacterium
GTCGACGATGCCGACGTCGAAAACCGGCCCGATGCGGACAGCTCCGACGCGGGAGTCGACGAAGCGACTGCCGCTGCCGGGGGAGTCGAGGGCGCGGAGGTCGAGGACCGGACCGGCGACGCGGACCCGGCGGTCGATCCGGCAGCCACCGAACCGGTGCCGGCCGAGGCGCCGGTGACCGCCGGTGCTCAGGCCGACCCGACCCCGGTCGACGCGGTCTGGACCGACGCCGACCGGCAGGGGTTCCGCGAGCGGTGGCGCGAGGTCCAACTGCACTTCGTCGACGACCCGAGCGCCGCCGTCGAGGAGGCCGAGGGGCTGGTCGGGGACGCGGTCGAGGGGCTCGTCGCGGCGCTCACGGCCGGTGTCGACAACCTTGCCGGCTGGCGCTCAGCCGACCGGGACACCGAGCAACTGCGGGTGGCGGTCCGCCGGTACCGGGAGTTCCTGGACCGGGTCCTCGGCGGACAGTGACGCGGGTCCAGCCGCGCCGGAGGGTCCCGCCGACCGGTCGCGGGTGGCCCGATCAGGCGCGGCCGGACAGCTCGGCGTAGCCGCGCTCCACCGCCACCCGTGCGGCGTCCGGGCCGAACGGCGCCTTCGCCGCCACCTCGGCCGCCGTCGCGCGGTCGGCGTACCCGTCGCGGATCAGCCATTCGAGCGTGGTCAGGTCGGCGTGCTGGGCCCGGACGAAACCGGCGTCGACCAGGCCACCGTGGCCCGGTACCACAACCGTCGACGGGGTGGTGAGGCCGATCAGCGCGACCACGGTCGCCGGCCACTCCAGTGGGTACCCGTCACCGAACGCGGGCGGCGCGCCCTCCTCCACCAGGTCTCCGGCGAGCAGCACATCCGCGTCGGGTACCTCCACGACCAGGTCACCGGCGCTGTGGCCGCGGCCGAGATGGCGCAGCCGGACCGGTCGTCCGCCCGCGTCCACGTCGGCCACGGTGTGCACCTCGTGGTCGGGCGCGCGCACCCGTACCGCGGCCAGGCCGTCGGCCAGCTCCGGGTGGGTCGGCGCCCACCTGGCGTACAGCTCCCGCTGGAGCGCCGCGCCGGTCTCGCGTAGCAGCCGGGCCGCCTCCTCATGCGCCCAGATGGGCCGGTCGGCGCCGGCGACGGTAGCGTTGCCGAAGCAGTGGTCGAAATGGTGGTGGGTGTTCACCACGACCAACGGATCGGCGGTCACCCGGCGTACCGCGTCGAGCAGCTCACGGGCCTGCGCGTCGGTCGACAGGGTATCCACCAGGAGCGCCTCGCCGTCGCCGACGACCAGGGTGGTGTTCACGTCGAGCACCGGGTACCGCAGCACATACACGTCCCGAGCGATCTCGGCGAACGTCGCGGTCACGTGTCGGTACCCCTCACGGTTGGCCGAACGCGCGCCGGATGAAGGTCTGGCGGTCGACGACGATCCGCTCCACCCGTCCCTCGGCCACCACCATGTCGCCATCGCGGACGCTGACCTCGAACGTGAGCCGCCGGCCGTCCGCCTTCGCCAGGCGCGCCTCGGCCACGACGGTACGCCCCACCGGGGTCGCGACGCGATGGTCGAGTTCGACCCGGATCCCCACCGTCGTCGCGCCGGGCGGTAGGCGGCTGGCGGTGGCGCCGACCGAGGCGGCCTCGACCAGGGCCAGGACCCTGGGCGTACCGAGGACCGGTACGTCGCCGGAGCCGACCGCCTGGGCCGTATCCGAATCGGTGACGGTGAGCTGCACGCGGGTGACGGCGCCGACCCAGCCCGCGGTGGCGTCCAGGCCGCCCGGCCCGCCCCGCACATGCGCGCGGCCCACGGCGGGTGCGGGCGGCCCCCCGTCCGGTGAGGGGCTGTCGGGCGCCGCGTCCCTGGGCTGCATACCGGCAGCGTAAGCGCTCGGATACGGTCGCCGCCACGAACGCCCCGGCCTGGCCGCCGCCGGCCGCGGCCGCCCAGTGACGGTGTTGGCGCGAGGTGCTGTACCACCACCGTTAACCTGGTGGACGATGACGCTCACCCTCAACCCCGATGAGGCACCGGTACCCGTCGAACCGGCACCCGGTCGGGCCTCGTCGCACCAGCGCCTGATCGCCATGTCGGTCTGGGCCGTGGGGTTCACCGCCTGGTGGTTTCTGCTCGGCCTGCCGCTCACCGACCCGATCCTGTCGTTTCTCTGGTTATGGGCGGCCACGATCGCGTGGCGAATCGACCGGCCGTGGCGCGAACAGCTGACCTTCGGTCGGGACTGGGCCGCGATCGTCATCCTGCTGGAGGTCTACAACTTCTCCCGTGGGTTCGCCGACAACAACGCCACCCCGCACGTGATGGAGATGGTGGCCGCCGACCGTGCCGCATTCGGCTGGCTCACCGGCGGCGAGGTACCCACCGTCTGGTTGCAGCACCATCTGTACAGCCCGACCCGGATCCACTGGTGGGACGTGGCGGCGAGCTGGGTGTACTTCTCGCATTTCGTGGCGACCCCGGCGGTGGCCGCGGTGCTGTGGCTGCGAAACCGGATGCGGTGGGCGCGGTTCGTTCGTCGCTGGTTCATGCTGTCGGCCGCCGGTCTGGCGACCTACTTCCTGTACCCGGCCGCGCCACCGTGGTGGGCGGCGAAGTACGGGTTGATCGAGCCGGTGGCGCGGATCTCCGGCCGGGCCTGGAACGCGATCGGGCTGCACGGCGCCGGCAATGTCCTCAACGCCGGCCAGCTCGCGTCCAACCCGGTCGCCGCGATGCCGTCCCTGCACACCGCGTTCGCCCTGTTCGTCGTGGCGTTCTTCCTGCCGGGGGTGCGGCGACGGTGGTGGCCACTGCTGCTCGCGTACCCGCTGGCGATGACCCTCACGCTGGTCTACACCGGCGAGCACTACGTCGCGGACGTGCTGGTGGGCTGGTGCTATGTGGGCCTGACCTACGGGGCGGCGGCGCTGTTCGAGCGGTGGTGGGAGCCCATCTCGCGGGAGCGCGCCGCGCGGGCCGCCGCCGCGAGGGCGCCCGCCAACACGTAGGCGTCGGCCGCGTCGCGGTGTTCGCCGACGACGTGCAGCCGGCCGGCCGTGTCGACGTGCACGTCGGCCAGGCCCAGCATCCGCTGCAACGGCCCCTGCACCACCCGTACGCTCTGGACCCGGGCCAGCGGCGCGATCACCAGGTGGCGCACCAGCCAGCCGTCGCGGGCGTACACCATGTCCCGGTCGTGCCCGACCGCCAGCATCCGGTACCGCAGCGGCGCCAGCCAGCGGGCCCGCTTCGGAGCCGGTACCACCGGCAGGGTCAGCAGGTCGGCGCCGAGCACCTCGGCGAGCACCGCCCGGCCGGTCTCGCCGGCGGCCACCGGCAGCAGGATGCCGCCCTGCTTGGCGGCCTCCCGGTCGTGGGCGCCGAAGCCGGCGACGTCCATCCGCGCCTTCAGCCAGCCCATCGGCCGCCACATCAGCGGCCAGGTGACGCCGACCGCCTGGATGCGTTGCCGGGGCACCGTCTGGTTACGGGTACTCAGCAGGCCATGGCGCAACCGCAGCCCGGCTTCGTCCTCGCGGATCTGGAAGTGCCAGTCGTCGACGATGCGCCGCGCCGGCACCCGCACCACGCCGACCAGCGCGGTCAGCATGCTGCCGACCGCGACGAGGCTGAAGGTGATCGGCTGTTGCTGGTACGGCAAAACAGTCACGGCCAGCGCGATCGGTACGAACCAGGCCTGCGGGGTGAGCAGTTGGGAGACGAGTACCTGGCCGTTGCTGACGGTGTGGACCAGCCGTTCGGTGAGCGGCTTGGCCGGATCGACCTTGCCGCGGGCACCGGCCAGCGACAGCAGGTGTTCGCGGAGCCGGGACGCGGCCGTGGTGCTCAGGTAGGCCAGCGGCGCCTCGGCACGGGCCGCGCCGACCACCTCCAGCCGCAGCTCGGCGACGCCGATCATGCGGGCAAGCACGGGCCGGACCAGATCGGCGGTCTGGAGCCGTTCGAGCGGAATGGCGCGGGTACGCCGCCACAGCACACCGTCGGAGATGCGTAGCTCCCGGCCGAGAATCTGGTAGCCGGTGGTCCACCAGGTCACCGCGGCGAGGCCCAGCGCGATGATCAGTACCGCGGTCGCGCCGAGCGCCCAGCGCAGCGGACCGAGCTGCTCGTATCCCTTCCAGGAGAAGACGCCGATCACGATGACCAGCATCCGCAGACCCTTGAGCAGCGGAGTGGCCGGGTGCAGTCGGTGGCGCGGCTCGACCCGCACCGGCTCGGCGAATTCCGTGATCGACCGCTCGGCCTGACCCGCGCCGACCATGGTCGCGGTACCTGCCCGCGCGCCGGTGGACGAGGCCGTGGACCGGATCCAGCCCTTGGGTTCGGACGGCAGATCCGGTACCGCGGCGAGCCGGGCCCGGTTGGGTCGGCGGTCCGGTTCACCGCGACGCGGTACCTCCGAATCCGGCAGGGCGCGGCCGGTCTGTCGGTTCGGGGCGCCCGACGATGGCGGCGTGGTGCCGGGCGGTGGCGGCGTGCTCCGGGCCGGCGCGTCCCGTACCGGGGTCGACCGGACTTCCCGGATGGGCGTCTCGCGGGCCGATCCGGGCCGTGAGGGCACGTCGTCGGAGAGGCCGGTCCGGCCGCGGCGCAGCGGGGTGGCCGGCGGTGCCGAGGACGGTGACTTCGCCTCCCACGACAGCGGGTCGCGCGGCTCCGTCGGGGCACGCCGACCGCCACGCTGCGGTGGCGACTGGGGCGGTTGCGGTGGCCGCGCCGCCGGGTTGGTTCCCCGACGCGGGGTCTGCGGCGCGATTCGGTACCCCCGCGCCGCGTCGTACCCCTGGCCGGCGTCCGGCGTCCGCGGCGAAGCCGACGTCCGCGGCGGAACGGCCGTCACACCTGCCGACCGGTCGGTCGGTGGCTTGGGCGCGTCGGTGTGCCCGGACGAATCGAGGTGTCCGGACGAGTCGGTGTGCCCGGACGACCCGCCCCGCTGGTCGGGCTTGGCGGTGTGCCCGGGCTGGGGGCGGTGCGTGGTCTGCTGGGGCGCGGCGGCGGGCGGACCGCCCGGTGGCGCGGCTTGCGCCGGTGCGGTCGCGGCTGAATTCCGCGTACCGGTCTCGGCGGCCCGCGCGCGCGGACCGGCCCCGGGAACCGACGCCCGCCCCTGGAGTTGACCGGGCGGCGCCGATGGGCCGCCCTGCGCGGGTTGACCAGGCCGCACCGGGCGAGTCGCCTGCACCGGTCGACCGGGCGGCATGCGTTGAGCACTCTGCCCGGGTTGACCGCCGTGCCCGGGTTGACCGGGTGGCACCGATTGACCGGACTGCGGGGGTCGGCCGGACTGCACAGGCTGAGGCGGCTCAGACCGACCGGGCTGGCCGGCGAGCAGGGCCTGGCCGGGTTGCACGGGCTGGCCGGGTTGCACGGGCTGGCCGGCGCGCACCGGTTGACCGGTCTGCGCAGGTTGGCCAGCCTGCACTGGCTGGCCGGCCTGCACTGGCTGAGGCGGCGGCACAGACCGACCGACGGGCTGGCCGGGTTGCGTGGGAGGGCCGGGTTGCGTTGGAGCGCCGGGTTGCGTGGGCTGACCGGATTGCGTGGGAGGGCCGGGCTGCCCGGGTCCGGCCGTCTGCACGGCTGGTGATGGCCGCGTGGGCGGTACTGACCGGACCGGTCGAGGCGGCGTTACCGGTGTGGAGACGACTCGCGTCGGCAGCGGCGTCGGGGGCATCGCAGCCGTCGTCGGACGTGCGGGTGGCGCAGGCGGGGTCACTCGCGGCGGCGGCGCCTCCTGAGACGACGGCGGGGTGGAGGCCTGGGGCGACGGCGGGGTGGACGCCTGGGGCGACTGCGGGGTGGCGGCCCGGGGCGACTGCGGGGTGGCGGACTGGGGCGACGGCTGTGGCGGGGAGGTGTGCGGGGGCATCGCCAGTGGTGCCGGAGGCGTCGCCGCTGGTGGCGGTACCGGCGGGGGTTGGCCTGGAAGCGGTGGTGCGGGCCGCGATGCCGCCGGAGCGGGTGATGCCGACCGGCTCACCTCGTCCGGCACGGGCGGCGCTGGGCGCGGGGTCGGGGGGACGGCCGGCCACCAGGGCTCGGGAGTAGCGTCGCCGGACGGCGCAGGCGGGGCCGGGTGAGTTGACGCCGGCACCGGCGGTACCGCCGGGGGTGGCGGCGTCGGCGGGGTTGGCGGTTGGGCCGAACGCGGGGAGAACCATGAGTGTGGGGCGGCAAGGTCGGGCTGCGGCGGCGTCGAGCGAAGCGTCGACGGCGGTGCGTCCCTGACGTCGCCGCCTTCTTCCGCGATGACAACCCGCAGGTGCGACCGGTTCGGCGGAACGCTGAACGTGGGAGGTGGCTCGGTGCCGACGAAGTCGGCCGGCGCGGTCCTGGGCGGCGGCGTCCCGACGCGCTCCGAACCGGCCGAACCGGCCGGCGTGACCGGTGACGGCGGTCCGGCGGGAGCCGGCGGTATCTCGGGCGCCGCGACGTAAGGAACCGCGGTGACGTCGGGAACGGAGGTGACCTCGGGAACGGCGGTGAGGTCAGGCCTCTCCGCACGGGTCAAATCCTCCCGGCCGTGCGCAACGGTCCAAGCGTGCCGGCCATGTGCGGCGTTCGAAGCGTCCCGG
>JAVHWE010000589.1:0-6753 GCA_032160285.1 Micromonosporaceae bacterium
ACCGGCGGGTCACGCGTACGCCGCGGTGATACCCGCCTTCATCGACGCCGCCCTGCGCGGCGAGCCGATACCGGTGCACGGCGACGGCCGGCAGACCCGCGACTTCACCTATGTCGGTACGGTCACCCGGGTCCTCGCCGACGCGGTGCTCCGACGGGTCGGTGCGGACACACCGGTCAACCTCGCGTACGGGTCCCGGGTGTCCCTGCTGGAGCTGATCGCCCGGCTGTCGGCCCTGCTGGACCGCGAGGTCTCGGTCCGGCACGAGCCGACCCGGCCGGGGGACGTCCGGGACTCGCAGGCCGCCGACGACCGCCTGCGCATGCTGTTCCCGGGCGTGCCGCCGGTGCCGCTCGACGACGGCCTGCGCCAGACCGTCGCCTGGTTCAGCGGGCTGCCCGGCTACGACGCCACGCTGGCCGACGCCAGGGTCCGGTAGGGCCGCGCCTCAGATCGTCTCGACGTGATCTCCGCTGCACCGGTGGCGGGTGTCGAACACGTACCGGGCGGCCCGCTCGACCAGGCGGTAGTCGAAGACGTCGTGGTCGGTGAGGACGACCACCGCGTCGGCGGCGGCGATCTCCGCCGCGGAGAGTTCGACCATGGTCAGCCCGGCCGGCAGCTGGCTCGGCTCGGCGTACGGTTCGACCGCGCGGACCTGAGCGCCCAGCTTGCGCAGCGCCTCCGCGATCCCGATCGCCGGTGACTCCCGGCAGTCGCCGACGTTGCGCTTGTACGCCAGGCCGAGGACCAGCATCCGGCTGCCGTTGACCGGCTTGCGGCGCGCGTTGAGCCCACCGATGAGCCGCTGCACCACGTGCTCGGGCATCCGGTCGTTGATGTCGTTGGCCAGCTCGATGAACCGGAACTGGTGCCCGAGGGTGCGCTTGACCTGCCAGGACAGGTACGACGGATCGATCGGCAGACAGTGCCCGCCGACCCCGGGGCCGGGCCGGAACGGCATGAACCCGAACGGCTTCGTGGACGCCGCGTCCAGCGCCTCCCAGACGTCCACACCGAGCTGGCCGGCGAAGATCGCCAGTTCGTTGACGAGGGCGATGTTGACGTGCCGGAAGGTGTTCTCCAGCAGCTTGGTCAACTCGGCGGTACGGGTGCTCGACACCGCGACGGTGCGCTCCACCAGGCGCCCGTAGAAGGCCTCCACGCTGCGCAGGGACGCGGCGTCGATACCGGAGACGACCTTGGGGGTGTTCTCCAGCCGCCACGTCCGGTTGCCCGGGTCGATCCGTTCCGGCGAGTACCCGAGGTGGAAGTCCTCCGGCGCGCGCAGGCCGGTGCGGTCCTCGATCAACGGGCGCAGCAGCTCGTCGGTGGTACCGGGGTAGGTGGTCGACTCCAGGATCACCGTGCAGCCCGGGCGCACGTGCGCGGCGATCGACCGACCGGACTCCTCGATGTAGCTGAGGTCCGGGATGCCTTCGCGTAGCGGCGTCGGCACGGTGATCACGCAGATGTCGAACCCCGCCGCGTCGGCGTAGTCGTGGCTGGCGCGGTACCGGCCCGACGCGAGGGCCGCCTGGATGCGCTCGCCCGACACGTCCTCGACGAAGGACTCGCCCGCGTCGAGCTTCTTCACCCGGTTGACGTCGCAGTCGACGCCGACGACGTCATACCCGGCCTCGACGGCCCGCATCGCGAGCGGTAGGCCGACGTAGCCCTGGCCAACGAGGAGCACTTTCTGCGCTTTCGCCATCCGTCCCCCTACAAATCGGTGTCATTAGGGCATAACGAGTGATCCGCGCGTTGTGTCGCGCACCCGTTGCGCACCACCTCTCGACCCGATACGTCAACCGCGCGTCGGGATGGTCAGGGCCAGAGCCCACCACCCTGGGAAGGCACCCCTCATGAGTTCGAAAATCGGTCGGTTGTTACTGGGTACGCTGCTCACGACCGCCACGGTCGGCGCGACCCTCGGAGCCGGCGGGAACGCCGCGTTCGCCGCCAACACCGTCACCGCCTCGGTACGCACCAACGGGGACGCGCTCAACCTGCGCAGCAGCCCCACCCCTCACGCCACGGTGATCGGGCATGCCGCCAACGGCGCGCGGATCACGATCGCCTGCCGGACCGCCGGCACCTCGGTGTCCGGCGCGGTCCGGACCAGCGACCAGTGGGACCGGCTGGCCGGCGGCGGCTACGTCTCGCACGCCTACGTGGTCACCTCGGCGACCATCGCCACCTGCGGGCAGCCGACCACGGTGTCCACCTACCCCGCCACGGCGAAGACCGAGGGCGGTCCGCTCAACGTCCGCAGCTCCCCGTCCGCCCAGGGCTCCGTGGCCGGTACCGTCGCCAACGGCGGCCGCATAACGGTGACCTGCGCGGCGCCCGGCAGCTACGTCAACGGCACGGTACGCAGCACCAGCCAGTGGGACCGGCTCACCAACGGCAACTACGTGTCACACGCCTACGTGGTGCTCTCGGCGTCGCCGCCGACCTGCGCCGGCGTCGTGGCCGGCCCGGTCGGCACCCAGACGAACGCCCAGTTCATCGCGGCCTCGGTGGCGCCCGCCCAGCGCGGGTACCGCGAGTTCAAGGTGCCCGCGTCGGTGACCATCGCGCAGGCGATCCTGGAGTCCGGGTGGGGTCGCAGCACGCTGACCGCCAACGACCGCAACTACTTCGGCATCAAGTGCTTCAACGCGAGCCCGGGCCCGATCGCCAGCGGCTGCCACACCTACGCGACGACCGAGTGCACGCCGACCTGCTACGCCACCGAGGCGTCGTTTCGGACGTACGGGTCGATCCTGAACTCGTTCCGCGACCACGGCCGGTTCCTGACCACGAACAGCCGGTACCGTCCGGCGTTCGCCTACACCACCGACGCCGACTCGTTCCTGTACCAGATCTGGAAGGCCGGCTACGCCACGAGCCCGACGTACGTGGCGAACGTGTCCAACCTGATGCGTCAGTACGATTTGTACCGCTACGACCGGTAGGTCGTTGTTCGCGGTGAGGTCGTCCTCGGCGCGGCGCGCCAGCCCGCGCGGTGAGGTCGGGCCCTGCGGCACAGGGCAGTGCGCAGGGCCCGAACACCGTGGCGCCGTAACGCCGCCCGGATCACCAGGACCCGGGAGCCCGAACCCCACCAGGAGACCAAGAACAGGAAACCGCTCCGCTCACCGTACACGGTCGGCACCCGACGGCACGGAGGCCGGTTGACGGATCGGCATTTGTCGTCGTGGGGCTTAGAGTGACGTCGTTGCTCCGCGACCGGTGGCGTGACTCCCCTCCGCCCGCCGATGTTCGGAAAGTTGGAGCAATGTCTGAAGTCGCGACGTACCCGTCCGCGCAGCGGTAGTCGGGGTGCCCACCTCGTACTGCTTCCTGAGTACCTACCCGCCCACCCAGTGCGGCCTGGCCACCTTCACCGCCGCACTGCGCCGCGCGCTCGTCGCCGCCGGCTCCACCGACCGGGCCCACGTCGTGCGGATCGTCGATTCCAAGATCACTCCGGACCGCCCGGAGGTGGTCGCCCACCTGCGGACCCACGCCCACGGCGGGCAGCCGGACGCCGCCGAGACCGTACGGGCGGCGGCCGCCGCGCTCAACAGCCACGACGTCGCGATCGTCCAGCACGAGTACGGCGTGTACGGCGGCCCCGACGGCGACCAGGTGCTGGCCGTCCTCGACCTCGTCCGGGTACCGGTCCTGGTGGTGGCGCACACCGTGCTCACCAGGCCGACCCCCCACCAGCGGGCCGTCCTCGAGCAGGTCGTCGCCGCGGCCGCCGCGGTGGTCACGATGACCCAGACCGCCCGCACCCGCCTGGTGGCCGGGTACGACGTCGACGCGACCAAGATCAACGTGATCGCGCACGGCGCGGTCGAGCGCCCGTCCCATCACCCGCTCGGCGGTGTCCGCCGACCGACGATCCTCACCTGGGGGTTGCTCGGCCCGGGCAAGGGCATCGAATGGGGGCTGATCGGGCTGCGGGAGATCCGCCGGATGCTGCCACAACCCCGGTACGTGATCGCCGGCGAGACCCATCCGCGGGTACGGGAGCAGCAGGGCGAGGCCTACCGACTGGGCCTGGGCACCCGGGCCCGGGCACTCGGCGTCGCCGATCTCGTCCGGTTCGAACGCGGGTACCTCGACGACGCCACCCTGTCGCGGATGATCGAACGTGCCGACGTGGTGCTGCTGCCCTACGACTCCCACGAACAGGTCACCTCCGGCGTCCTGATCGAGGCGGTCGCCGCCCACAAGCCGGTGGTGTCCACCGCCTTCCCGCACGCGGTCGAGCTGCTCAGCGGCGGGGCCGGGCTGCTGGTACCGCACCGGGACGGCCCGGCGATCGGCGCCGCCCTGCGCCGCGTGCTCACCGATCCGCGCCTGGCCGCCCGGATGTCGGCAGAGGCGGCCCGGATCGCCCCCGGGCTGGCCTGGTCGACCGTCGCCGACCGGTACCGGACGCTGGCCGCCACCCTGCTGGCCAGCAGGACCGTGGTCGGCGGGTGACCGGCGGGCGGCAACCGTCGTACGCACACCTGCTCCGGCTCTCCGACGACGTCGGGCTCCTCGAACACGCACGCGGCGCGGTACCCCGCCGCGCCCACGGGTACTGCCTCGACGACGTCGCCCGTGGACTCGTGGTGGTGTGCCGCGAACCGGACCCGACGCCGGAGCTGGTCGGATTGGCCGAGCGGTACCTGGCGTTCGTCTCGCACGCCCAGTCGCCGAGCGGCGCGTTCCGTAACCGCCTCTCCTACGAGCGGCGCTGGCTCGACGAGCCGGACACCGGCGACTGGTGGGGGCGGGCGATGTGGGGCCTGGGTACCGCCGCAGCCCGGGGGCCGACCGGATGGCTGCGCGACGACGCCCTGACCGGTTTCGACCAGGGTGCCCACTGCCGGTCGCGCTGGCCCCGGTCGATGGCGTTCGCGGCGCTGGGCGCGGCGGAGATCCTCGACGTGCTCCCCGGCCACCCGGCCGCCCGCAGGCTTCTCGCCGACACGGCGACCGCCATCGGGCCGGCCGGTGTCGACGCGCGCTGGCGCTGGCCCGAGGCCCGTCTCGGGTACGCCAACGCCGCGCTGGCCGAGGCGCTCATCGCCGCCGGCCACCACCTCGGCCGCCAGGCCGCGACCGACAAGGGCCTGCGCCTGCTCGGCTGGCTACTCGAGCGGGAAGTCCACGACGGCCACCTCTCCCCCACGCCGGTGGGCGGCCGAGGGCCCGGTGACACCGTGCCCGGCTTCGATCAGCAGCCGATCGAGGCCGCCGCGCTGGCCGACGCCTGCGCGCGGGCACTGCTCATCACGGCCGAGCCCCGCTGGGCGGCCGGGCTGGAGCTGGCCATCGCCTGGTTCACCGGCGACAACGACGCCCGGACCGAAATGTTCGACCCGGCGACCGGAGGAGGCTACGACGGTCTGCAGGCTACCGGCCGCAACGCCAACCAGGGTGCGGAGTCGACGCTGGCGCTGGTGTCCACGCTCCAGCACCGCCAGCGATTCGCCTCGTTGGTCGGCGCCACGACGGGCAAAGTACAAGATTAGGGACCGTCTAAGACGACTCCCAGGCAACTTCCAGCGTTACTTGGTGAGATATGGGTACCGCCGAACCGACGCCCTGAGGAGGACTCTGCGGTGCCCAGCCGCGTGATCGCCTACATCGCTGCCGTCGTCGCTCTCGCGGTGGCGGTCTTCGCGGTCTGGACCAACCAGGCCGGTATCGGGAACGCGGCCAGCCGGCTCGGCCTGCCGGTACGGGTGCCGACGGCGGACCGGTCGCCGGAGCCGGCCCGCGCCAGCCCCACGGAGTCCAGCCTCGACATGGCCACCCAACCGGCCCCGCCGCTACTGACCCCCACCCCGGTGGACGTGACGGCGCAGGGCTTCCTGTCCTGGGCGATGCTCGACCGCCAGACCGGCACGATCACCGGCTCGGCCAACTTCGCCACCGCCACGAACTCGACCGAGTCGATGATCAAAGCCTGGATCTCGGCCGACTACCTGCGCCGCCTCGGTACCACGCAGCCCCTGCAGAGCCGGCTGAACGAGCTGACCCGGATGATCCGCGACAGCGACGACGACGCCGCCGAGGATATCTACAACGTCGGGGGCCGGGACGCGGTCGTCCGACGCATGATCAGCATCTGCGAACTGACCGAGACGTCGATCTTCAACGGCTGGTGGAGCCGGACCCAGGTGTCGGCGCGCGACGCGGTACGGCTCGGCGGCTGCGTCGCCGACGGTCGGGCCGCGGGCGCGAAATGGACCCCGTGGCTGCTGGGCGAGATGCGGCAGGTACGCGGCGAGGGGCGCTTCGGCATCATCGACGCGTTGCCGCCCACGGTGACCGCGCAGACCGCGATCAAGAACGGCTGGACCATCGTCGGCAGCCAGTGGCACCTCAACTGTCTGGCGATCGTCGACCGGTACGTGCTGGCGGTGCTCACCCGGTACCAGTCGTCGCTCGGCATCTCCGACGGTGCCGGTCTGTGCCGCGACATCACGGCCAAGCTGCAGCCGGCCGGCTAGCCGGCCGGCCGGCGCGATCTCCAGACACCTCACAGCGCAACCTCAGCGCCGGCGAAGGCTCCCGGGTCACCCTGAATTCATGACAATCGTTGATGGTAGGCCGCATCCCACCCGGGCCCAGGACGCCGACCACCCAAGCAGCGCCGGCCACCCAAGCAGCGCCGGCCACCCAAGCAGCGCCGGCCACCCAAGCAGCGCCGGCCACGCCGGGCTGGACCGGGGCGCCCCCTATGACCCGCCCGCCCCG
>JAVHWE010000632.1:0-3888 GCA_032160285.1 Micromonosporaceae bacterium
GTGGCCACCAGCGAGGTGTAGACGACGACGTTGGACCGGTAGTGGCGGGTACGGGTGTCGAAGGAGCCTCCGCAGGTGACAAGCTGCAGCGCACTGCTGCCGTCCGAGCCGTACACCCGGCGGGCCGGGAACCGCGCGCCCGGGTACGTGGCCACCTCGCGGACGGCGAAGCGGGCGATGGCGCCGTCGGCCAGACCGACCTCGACCCGGTCGCCGGGCCGGAGGTACTTCAGCCGGAAGAACACGGCGGGACCGCGATAGGAGTCCAGGTGGCCGAGGATGACCGCCGAACCGACCTGGCCGGGCGACGGGCCCAGCCGATACCACCCGGCCTGCTGGAAATCGGCCGGGACCTCGACCGTCCGGTCGGGGTTGAGCCCGAGCGTAGACAGCGCAGCCGCCACCCGGATCGCCGGGATCCGCAGCATGATCGGCGCCGAGCGGGCCAGCAGCGGAGCCGCCGCCCGAGATGACGGCGTCGGCGTGGCGTCATCGGCCGGGAAGGGCGGCGCGGGCCAGGCGAACCGCGGCGTGACGGTCAACGCGGGCGACAAGCCCGACGGCGCGACCAGCGGACCCCAACCGTCCGCCCAACCGGCTCCGCCGCGACCCCGATTGCCGCCCGAACCGGGTCGGCCGGCGGAATCGGCCGCACCGGGTAGGCCCGCGCCGAGGAAGACCATGCCGACCAGCGCCAGGGCGGCGGCCATATTCCGCCAGCGTCGGGCAGGCTCGGCCAGGGCGGCCGGGTGCACTCATCCCCCGCCCGGCACGCTCACGGCAGGCCAGGCGTGGACCGGGCACGCCGGCGCCGAATGGCCTGTACCGTCGCCGCACCGGCCCCGACCAGCGCCACTGCGCCGATGACAACAAGGGTGCCGTTACCAGACCCGGCCGCGCCGCCGGCGCCGGTCTGCGGCCGGCCGTTGGGGATGATCGGCCCCCCGCGTCCGCCCGGAACTTCCGCCGTCGACGTCGGGCCGCCCGGCGCCCCCGTCCCGGCCGCGGTCGGCACCGTCGTGGCGGTACCGGTGGGCCCTGCCGACGCGGTACCGGTCGGGGACGCCGACGAGCCACCGCCGGGAGCAGCGGCGCACACCGGTCGCCGCACCGAGGTGGTGTCCACGGTGACCGCTCCGGTGCGGGCCAGGAGCCGACCGGCCACGCTGGTTCCGGTCACCGCGGTCACCGACGCCATCGCCATGATCGTGCCCACGAATCTGGTGCGGGTCCCCAACGTCGCGGAGCTACCGACCACCCAGAACACGTGGCAGGGCTGGACTCCACCGACCAGCCTGATGACGCTGTCGGTCGCCGTGACCAGGGTGCTGTCCGCCTGGAAGATGAACACCGAACTGGCATCCCCGCTCAGGATGAGCTCACCGGGCAGACTCATGCCGGAACTGGCGTGATATACCCCCTCGAGCAGGGGTCCGACGAGGACGCCAGCGGCCACCTCGAAGTCCTGAGGTAGCCCGGCCGCGACGGTGTACGCCTGCGTCAACGACGCCTTGGCCTGCCCCGCCGCCGCGTCAGATGAGTGTTGGGTACCGTCGGTCACCGTTCCCGGCGGGAAGCCGGTGATCGCGCTGCCCTCGTTGACACCGATGCTTCCCTTGATCCTGGTGGGGCCGGTATTGGTGATCGTACTGTTGGCCAGCACCGCGAACGGCTCGGCCGCCCCCAGTCCCACCGCGGTCGGTGCGGTCCATCCGACCGGTACCCCGACGGCCCCGACCATGATCACCATCGCCACGGCCGCCGACGCCGCCAGCGCCGCCGCGCACCAGAGCGGCACACCACGCGCTCGAGCGGTGCGGATCACCGAAACCATCCAAGTCCCCCGTACCCCATAGCTGGACAAGAGCCACATTAACGGGTAAAGGGCGTGCACGGCGTCAACCCGCCAAACCAACGACCAACTGGCCGACGAAGTGGGTAACTTCCGCCGGTCAAAACGGCTGTGGAAGCTAGACGATCACCATCTGCTGGTTGCCCCGCCGGTCAGGTGGGCGGCTCGTACGCGCGCTCCGGCGGAACGCCAGCGCGCCACGCCCCGTCAACCCGTCCGTCGCAGCACACGGTCACGTCGTCGCGTCCGGTGAGTCCGTCACGATCCAGCGTCCGACCTCCCGGTATGCCGAGTCGTAGATGGCCGAACCGCTGCCGGGTTTCAGCTCGACCTGTCGCATGGCGCCGCCCCAGTACCGCAGAATCCGCCCCAGTTCCTGGCCGGCTTCACCATCGAGTGCCATGCCCGCCAAGTTGATCTCAAGAACGAACTTCACCGTCGCCTCCTGTCGTTGACCGCAGCGGCTGTCCAGTCCGGCGAAGGAGGATACCCGGTCGCATCCGGCGCAGCTGTTGACGGCAATCCGGTCGGCCAACACCCGCGGGTCGGCAACACGGACCGCGGTCTGCTGCGGATACCCGACGCGGCGGTTAGACGATTGTTCGCAACGGCAGGTCTTGCGCCAGCTCGATCTCATCCCGGATCGGGACCGTCGACCGCCCCGCACCGGACCACGGTCAGCCGATAGCCCCGACGTTGGTAGAACCGCAGCGCGTCGGTGTTGTCATCGGTGGTCAGCACCCAGTAATGCCGGCAGCCGGCCGCGGCCGCCAGGTCGGCGACCGCGATCACCAGTGCCGAGCCGACCCCGTGTGCAGCGCACGGATCTCGCAGCTGCCACCGACCACGGTCGGCGCGGGCGACACGCGGTCGCCGGTGCCGGCGACACGCCCGGCCGTTGGTTGGGGTCGGCCCATCAACCAACGGGGAGCGGCGGTCTGAGATCCCCCGATTTGGGGCTGACTCCGGAGTGCGGAACCGGTCTTCGTCTCATTTGGCGTTGTAGTAGCTCGCCTCGGGGTGGTGGACCACGATCGCGTCCGTCGCCTGCTCGGGTACCAGCTGGAACTCCTCGCTCAGGTGCACCCCGATCCGCTCCGGCCGGAGCAGGTCGACCACCTTCGCGCGATCCTCCAGGTCCGGACAGGCCGGGTACCCGAACGCGTACCGGCAGCCGCGGTATTCGGTGCGCAGCAGCCCGTCGAGGTCCTTCGGGTCGCCGGTGGCCAGCGTGGACCCGTCCGGCAGGACCAGCTCCTCGCGGATGCGCCGGTGCCAGTACTCCGCGAGCGCCTCGGTGAGCTGCACCGACAGGCCGTGCACCTCCAGATAGTCGCGGTAGGCGTTCGCGGCGAACAGCTTCGCGGTGTACTCGCTGATCGGCTGCCCGACGGTGACCAGCTGGAACCCGACCACGTCGAGCTGGCCCGAGTCGCCGGCGCGGAAGAAGTCGGCCAGGCACAGCCGGCGCTCGCGGCGCTGCCGGGGGAAGGTAAACCGGGTCCGCTCGGCCTGCCCGTTCTCGTCGAGGACCACCAGGTCGTTGCCCTCGGAGTAGCCGGGGAAGTAGCCGTACACGACGGCCGCCTCCAGAACCTTGTCCGCGGCGAGCCGGTCCAGCCAGTACCGCAGCCGCGGCCGGCCCTCGGTCTCGACCAGCTCCTCATAGGACGGACCGGTGGCGCCCCGGGCACCGCGCAGGCCCCACTGGCCCATGAACGTGGCCCGCTCGTCGAGCAGCGTGGCGTACTCGGCCAGCGGGATACCGCGCACCACCCGGGTACCGAAGAAGGGCGCCGTCGGGATGTCGACATCGACCGCCACGTCGGAGCGGACCGACGCGTCGTCGAGGTCGGGCAGCTCCTCGCGTACCGTGGCGGTCTGCTGCCGGCGCGCGCGGCGGGCCGCTAGCGCGGCCTCGCGCTCCGGGTCCACCACCGCCGCGCCGCCCCGCTTCGCGGTCATCACCCTGTCCATCAGGGACAGTCCCTCGAACGCGTCGCGGGCATAGTGCACGTCGCCGGAGTAGAGCGAAC
>JAVHWE010000007.1:0-2531 GCA_032160285.1 Micromonosporaceae bacterium
ATGCGGCGGATCAAGGATGCCCTCGATCCGGCCGGCCTGCTGAACCCCGGCGTGCTCTTCCCCGCCGACGACGACTGAGCCGCCCGCCCCGCCCGAGATCCGCCATCGCCGCTTCGTAAGTCGGGCAGCTGGCCGTTCTTTCGCGCACGTCCACTCGCGATGCTGGCTGTGGCCGGAACGGTGGAGGCCGGAACGGTCGAGGCCGGAACGGTCAAGGCCGCGACGATCGAGGAGGGCGGCGATGAGCGTACTGCGGCGAGGCGACGAGGATCTGCACTACTGCGACAACTCGCACCGGTGGGTGGCCCCACCGGACGTCGAACAGGACGCCTGGAACGCGGGCCTGCGCGCCCACCTCGACCAGCACATGTCGACCATGGGCGGACCGGTCAAGGTCGACACGCTGCGCGAGTGCGGCCCGCCGCGCATCCCCCGCATCCCCCGCCAACGCCGCGGGTGACGGTCACCGGGCGGTCACCCGGTCGACGGCTGAACGCGCCGAGCCGCCTCCCGGACGATGTCGGTCCGCGACGGGACACCGAGCTTGGCGAGGACATGCGACACGTGGGTCTGCACGGTTCGCCGGGACAGAAACAGTACGGCGGCGATCTGGGGGTTGGACATCCCCCGGGCGACCAGGTCGACGACGGTCAACTCGGTCGGCGTCAGGCTGTCCCAGCCGCGCTGGGACCGGCGGTGGGCGACCCGGGGGCCCCGGCGGATCCCGTACGCCCGGAACCGCGCCTGCGTGCGGGCCAGGTCCCAGCCGGCACCGAGCGCGGCGTAGACGGCGAAGGCGTCGGTGAACCGGCCGCGGGCACCGGTGATGTCCTCGGCGTCGGCCAGCGCCACGCCGGCCGCCTCGAGCGCCTGGGCCCGGGGCAGCGGCCGGCCGGCCACCTCGTACTGCTCCGCCGCTTGTAGCAGGGCGGCGGCGTCGTGGTCGAGCAGACCCCGGCAGTGCAGCGCGACCGCCGTCCGGTGCGGTACCGCCGAATCCCGCGCGGCGGCTTCGGCCCGCTCCGTGACCGCCCGGCCGGCGGTCCGGTCGCCGACCGACACGGCCAGCCGGACCGCGTCGGCGAACAGGTCGGTCAGGTTCTCCATGTCCTCGGCGGTATCCGACAGCCCGTCGGTCAGCACGGCGAACGCCTCGGCGGGCGCACCGGCCTGCTCGCGGGCCAGGCTTCTGGCCAGTACGAGCGAACCGATCACCTGGTCACCGAGGCGCGCGGCGAACCGCTCGGCGCGGTTGAGATCGCGGCCGGCCGAGGCGCTGCCCCGGTGCAGCCGGATGGTGGCCGCGACGCCGTGGTCGCAGCACTCCACGACCGGGTGTTTCGGCGTATCGGAGCCCGGGGCGATCTCCGCCAGCGCGTCATCCCACCGGCCGACATCGAAGAGCAGTTCGCCGAGCACGCTGCGGGCCTGGGCGAGCCGTAGCGCGTTGCCGGCACCCTCGGACCGCTCACGGATCTGTTGCGCGGCGGCGATGGCGTCACCGTAGCGGTCCAGGTTGCCCAACTCCACCGCCTGGTTGATGCCGAGCACCAGCCGAAGATCGGTCAGGCCGGGGTGGCCCTCGGCGACGGCGAGCGCCCGGCCCACGGTGGCCAGTGCCGCCGCGGACTCGCCGCGCATCCCCTGCACCAGCGTCAGGATCCCCAGCGACCAGGCCATCGCCCACCGGTCGTCAGCGGCGGTGGCCTCCGCCAGCGCGGCCGCCGCGACCTGACCGGCGACGTCGACCCGGCCCAGGCTACGGTGCGCGCGGGCGGTAAGCACCAGAAGCCGGGCCCGGTGGCGCCCGTCCAGGCCGGGCGCGTCCAGCGCGCGTCGCAACGCGGCCACCGACTCGTCCGAGCGGCCCTCCATGGACCGACAGTTGGTCAGCGTCCAGTGCAGGTCGACCAGCAGGTCGGGGTTGGTGACCGACCCCAGGGCGCCGGTCGCGACGTGGGCCGCTCCGGCCGCGTCACCGACCCGGAACAGCGCATCGGCGAGCCGGCAGGAGAGCAGGTCGTGCGGCGCGACGCCGGCCGGTATCCCGGTCACCGCCCACCGCAAGAGCGGAATCGCGGCGGCCGGGGCCTGCCCCACCAGCTGCTGCCCGGCGTCGGTCAACCAGCGTACGAGCCAGTCGTCGACCGTCTCGGCCGCGGCCAGCATCGGCAGCAGCTGCCGCGCCACCCGCTCGGGCGCGGCGCCCTGCCGGGCCAGCGCCCGCCCGGCGTCGCGGTGCCACGCCGCGCGCACCGCCGCCGGCATCCCCTCGTACAGCGCGGCGCGGATCAGCGGATGCCGGAACTTCAACTGCGGCCCGTCGTCGCGGACCACGCCGGCGGCGATCGCCTCGCCGAGCACCGGCAGCAGGTCGCTGACCCGGCGGCCGGACACCACCGCGAGCTCGCCGACCGAGAAGTCCGCCCCGAGGAGGGCGGCGGCCCGCAGCACCTCGCGGACCGGCGCGGTGAGGAACTCCAGCCGGTCGGCGATCGCGGCGGCGAGCGAGTCCGGCCCCCGGCCCACGG
>JAVHWE010000495.1:0-3984 GCA_032160285.1 Micromonosporaceae bacterium
AGCTGACGGGGCGGCCTACCAGCCGCGGAGAACGCCGACGGCCGCCTCGACGAGGCGGCCGCGGATGGTGTCACGCGCGGGAGTGTCGGCCGCCGGTCAGGCGGGCCACCAACTACTCGGGCGCACGGACATGCCGGCCAGACTACCGCGTCCGGCCCTGCTTCTTGCGCGGGCGTACCGACACGTGGACCGGCGTACCGGCGAAGTCGAACTCCTCCCGCAGCCGGCGCTCGACGAACCGGACATACCCGGCGTCGAGCGGGCCGGTGGTGAACAGTACGAACCGTGGCGGTGAGGAGGCCGCCTGGGTGGCGAACAGGACCCGGGCCGACTTGCCGCTGCGTACCGGGTGTGGGGTGGCCTGTACCAACGCGGTGAGCCACTGGTTGAGCCGGCCCGTCGGTACCCGCCGCGACCAGTTGTCCAGCGCCGTCCGCAGCACCGGCGCCAGCTTCTCCACCGCCCGTCCGGTACGCGCGGAGACGTTGATCCGCAGCGCCCACGGCACCCGGCGCAGGTCCCGCTCGATCTCGCGGGCGATCTGCTGACGCCGATCGGAGTCGACCAGATCCCACTTGTTGAACGCGATGATCAATGCGCGGCCGGCGTCGGCCACCATCGTGATGATCCGCTGGTCCTGCTCGCTGATCGGCTCGCTGGCGTCCAGCAGCACCACGGCCACCTCGGCGGCCTCGATCGCCGCGTTCGTACGCAGGCTGGCGTAGTACTCGGTACCGCTGGCCTGACCGACCCGCTTGCGCAGGCCCGCGGTGTCGACGAGTTGCCAGATCTCGCCGCCGATACTGACGAGGCTGTCGACCGGGTCGACGGTCGTACCGGCGACCGCGTCGACCACCGCCCGCTCCTCCTTGGCCAGCCGGTTGAGCAGGCTGGACTTACCGACGTTGGGCCGGCCGACGAGCGCGACCCGACGCGGGCCGCGCGGCTTCGGTACCCCGGAGGCCTTCTCCGGCAGCGCGGCGAGGACCGCGTCGAGCAGGTCGCCGGAGCCCCGGCCGTGCAGCGCCGACACCGGATGCGGTTCGCCGAGGCCCAGCGACCACAGAGAACTGGCCTCGATCTCCTGCCGGGCGTTGTCGACCTTGTTCGCGACCAGCACGACCGGCTTGCCGCCGCGCCGCAACATCCGTACCGCGGCCTCGTCGTCGTCGAGCGCGCCGACGGTCGCGTCGACCACGAACAGCACCACGTCGGCGGTGTGCACCGCCGCCTCGGCCTGCGCGGCGATCGCCTTCGCCCGCTCCTTGGCGTCCGGTATCCAGCCGCCGGTGTCCACGATCAGGAACCGCTGGCCGGACCAGAGCGCGTCGTAGGCGACCCGGTCGCGGGTCACCCCCGGCACGTCCTCCACCACCGCCTGGCGCCGGCCGATGATGCGGTTGACCAGCGTGGACTTGCCGACGTTCGGCCGCCCGACGACCGCGACGACCGGTACCGGGCCGTGGTCGTCGTCCTCGTCGTCCGTGACCTCCTCGAAATCGTGCTCGTCGAAGTCGTCGGCGTCGAAGTCACCGTCAAAGTCGTCGTCGATGTCCACATCGCCGTCGACATCGTGATCGACATCGCCGTCGACGGCGAGATCCACGGCGGCACGGTCGAGTTCGACCGGTTCGGGTTCGCTCGGGATCACAGTCACGCCGCCCGGTCCAAGAGAGTCTTCAGCTTGGCGACGACCTCATCGATGTCGAGCTCCGTACTGTCCAGCACGACCGCGTCCTCGGCCCGGCGCAGCGGATCGGCCGCGCGGGTCGAGTCGATCGTGTCCCGCCGCGCCAGGTCCTCGACGGTCGCGGCCAGGTCCGTGTCGTTCTCGGCGCTGCGCCGCCGGCCACGCTCGTCGGTGGACGCGGTCAGGTACACCTTCAGGTCGGCGTCGGGGGCGACCACGGTACCGATGTCGCGCCCCTCCACCACGATGCAGTGCTCGCTGCCGATGATCTGCCGCTGCTGCGCGACAAGACGGGCCCGGACCGCGGGGACCGCGGCCACCGCGGAGACCGCGGCGGTCACGGCCGGTCCCCGTATCGGTCGGTCGACGGGGACGCCGTCGACGGTGACCGTCGGGTGGTCCGGCTCGATGCCCACCGACACCGTGACGCTGTCCGCCATCTTGGCGACCGCCTCGGCATCACCCGGATCGACACCGCCGTTCAGCACGGCCCAGGTCACAGCCCGGTACATCGCGCCGGTGTCGAGGTAGCGGGCGCCCAGGGCAACCGCGAGGCGACGCGACACGGTCGACTTGCCGGACCCGGAGGGACCGTCGACGGCCACCACGCAGCGCTGTTCGTTCACCTGTGTCCCGCCTCCGACTGCTCCCACGACCCTTCAATAATGCCGGGCGCCCGGCCCGGACCCTCCACCGGCCTTGTCCGGCTACTCGCCGACCGCCTTGAACAGGGCGGCGACCTCGGCGCGGGTCAACCGACGGGTCCGGCCGGGCTTGAGATCACCAAGGCGGACCGGGCCGATCGCGGTACGGATCAGGCGGTTGACCGGGTGGCCGACCTCGGCGAACATCCGCCGGACGATGTGCTTGCGGCCCTCGTGGATGACGATCTCGATCAGGGCCATCCGCTGGACGGCGTCGACCAGCTTGAACGCGTCCACCCTGGCCGGTCCGTCCTCGAGCTCGACTCCGCTGAGCAACTGCCGACCGACCGAGCGTGGCACCGGACCGCCGACCTCGGCGAGGTACGTCTTCGGCACCCCGAACGACGGGTGCATCAGCCGGTGGGCCAGCCCGCCGTCGTTGGTGAGCAGCAGCAGGCCCTCGCTCTCGGCGTCCAGCCGGCCGACGTGAAACACACGCTGGACGACCTGGCCCAGGTAGTCGCCGATCGCGTCGCGACCCCGCTCGTCGGCCATCGTGGCGACCACGCCGCGAGGCTTGTTCATCGCGATGTACACCAGCGTCGTACTGGTGATGACCCGCTCACCGTCGACGTGGATCTCGGCCGTCTCGGCGTCGACCTTGTCGCCCAGGGTGGCCCGTCGCCCGGATACGGTAACCCGGCCGGCGGCGATCAACTCCTCGCAGGCACGGCGGGAGCCGATCCCGGCCGCGGCCAGCACCTTCTGCAGCCGCTCCGGAGTGGCCGCGCCGTCCCGGCCGGCCTCGGGGTTGCCTACGGTGTTCGGGGTGCGGGGCTCAGCCCTGGGCATCAGCGATCTCATCCACGTCGTCGGGTAGGAAGGGTGCCAGCGCCGGCAGTTCGTCGACGCTGTCGAGTCCGAGTTTCTCCAGGAAAAGGGTGGTCGTCCGGTACAGGAACGCGCCGCTGTCCGGCTCGCTGCCACACTCCTCGATAAGGCCGCGCGCGACCAGGGTACGCACCACGCTGTCGCAGTTGACACCCCGGATGGCCGAGATGCGCGAGCGGGTGACCGGCTGCTTGTACGCGATCACCGCCAGCGTTTCGAGCGCTGCCTGCGTCATCCGTGCCTGCTGGCCGTCCAGGACAAACCTTTCCACGTACGCCGCGTAGTCGCCACGCGTGTACAGCCGCCAGCCGCCGGCCGCCCGCCGCAGTTCGAACCCGCGTCGCTGGTCGGCGTACTCCGCCGCCAGGCTGGCCAGCGCCGCGCTGATCCGGTCGACCGGAACGTCGATGATCTGCGCCAGCGTGATCTCGGTGGCCGGCTGGTCGATGACGAGCAGAATCGCCTCGAGCGCGCCGCGCAGCTCCGTCGCGTCGATCTCGACATCGCCGCCGGTCAGGTCCCCGGTGCCGACGTCCACGCCGCATGGGCCCGCCAGCCCGGCGTCCCCTTCGGCAGACGGGACTCCCGCCCGCACGTCCCCCTCCGGCTCCGTCCCCGCGTCGGACTCGGCTACCTCGTAGTACCCGCCTCCCGCCGATCTTGGTGGCGTTGGCACGCCAGGGGGTGCCGACGCCACCAAGATCTCGAAGGTATCTGTGGCGGGCGGCAGCTCGTCCGACTGGTCCTGCGCAGATGGGT
>JAVHWE010000035.1:0-15202 GCA_032160285.1 Micromonosporaceae bacterium
TTCCGGGCAGCATCACGTCCAGCACGATCAGGTCGATCTCGGCGGCCCGCCAGACCGCCAGGGCGTCCCGGCCGTCGACCGCCGAGCTCACCCGGAAACCAGCCCGCCGTAAACCGAGGGCGGCGACCTCCCTGATGGAGGCGTCGTCCTCGACCACGAGCACCCGGCCATCCATAGCACCGGCAGGGTAACCCGGAAAGCCGCCGGCCGGTGCACCCGCGTCGGCGATGCGGCGGCGACCCGCGTCGGCGATGCGGCGGTGGCCGGGGTTGGCGAAGCGGCGGTGGCCGGGGTCCACCGGTCCGCCGCCGCCGTGCCCGCCGGCACTACCAGACGTGTGCGACAT
This sequence comes from Micromonosporaceae bacterium, assembly GCA_032160285.1. GTDB lineage: Bacteria > Actinomycetota > Actinomycetes > Mycobacteriales > Micromonosporaceae > Planosporangium. The sequence continues at coordinate 347 of JAVHWE010000035.1, forward strand.
CCAGGACGATCCTGCTGTGCGTACCCGGTCCGGACAGGACGAACAGCTGGAATGGCAACCGCGCCCGCACCCCGACGGCGAACGTCGTGTACCCCTCGAAGCTGCCGCCGAACACCACGTCGCGCAGGGTCCGGTAGCCCGCCACGCCGGCGAGGTGATCACCGGTACGGTTCGGGAGGCTCGCCGGCTCCAGCAGGGTGACGGCCAGCAGCGCGCCGCCCGCCGTGTACGGCGACAGGGGTAGCCCCTGGCCCTGGGTGTACGCCTCGCCGTAGGACACGCGATAGCCGGTCGCCGGTCCGTCCAACTCGAACACCAGCCGATCGAAGCAGTCGTGTTGCCCGGTCCGGACGGTGAACACGGCGGCCTGGCTGAGATCGCCCGCCGACCGGTCCAGGCTGCCCCAGGTGATGCCGCAGGACGGTGCGGCGACGACCCTGGCCGCCACGGCGGGGGCCGCGCCGGACGCCGCGACCGCGATACCGGCGAGCCCGGCCACGACGGCCAGCCCGGCCCGGACAATTCTCGGTTTCATCATTGCCTCCCTGTACGGGCATCGCTCGTGCCCGACGACACACACCATGGGCGTGCAGTGCCACGGTGACTTCGCCGTCTCGTCACCGCTCTGTAACAGCCGCCGGCCGCACGGGGTCGACCGCACGGGGGTCGGCCGCACGGATGGCGGCCGCACGGATGGCGGCCGCGCGGGTGGCGGGGCACCTGGACGTCGCCGCTACGCTGGCGCGTAGATCCGGTTCGAAGGAGGACAGCGGTGACCGAGCCAACCGTGACCGCGGTCGTGCTGGCCTGGAAGGCCGAACCGTGGCTGCGGCGCGGGGTCGAGGCGCTGCTGGGGTCGGAGAAGGTGACCGTCGACGTGGTGCTCGTCGACAACGGATGTACCACCGACGACGTCGCGGTACTCGAACGTCTGCCCGGCGTGAGCGTGGTCCGCCCGGGCGCGAACCTCGGCTTCGCCGGTGGCTGCAACGCCGGCGCCGAGGTGGCGAGCGGCGAGTACCTGGCTCTGGTCAACGGCGACGCGGTGGTCGAGCCCACCACCCTCAGCCGGCTGGTCGACGAGGCGGCCCGCCCGGACGTGGGTATCGCCGGTGGCAGCATCCGGCTGGCCGACGACCCACGCCTGATCAACTCCGCCGGCAATCCGGTACACGTGCTCGGGCTGAGCTGGGCCGGCCGGATGGGTGAGCCGGAGACCGGCGGCGACCCGGTCGATGTCGCCGTGGCCAGCGGCGCGTGCCAGGTGATGCGCCGCGAGTTGTGGACCGCGCTCGGCGGGTTCGACGCCGAGTACTTCGCCTACCACGAGGACACCGAGCTGTCGATGCGGGTATGGCGCCTCGGCCGGCGGGTGGTATACGTCCCGGATGCGGTCGCCGTCCACCGGTACGAGTTCTCCCGCAACGACCTCAAGCTGTACCTGATCGAACGTAACCGGCTGATGTTCCTGGCCACGCTGTGGGGCTGGCGCGCGCTGGTCGTGCTGTCGCCGGCGCTGGTCGCGCTCGAGGTCGGCATGGCGATCGTCGCCGCGAAGCAGGGCTGGCTGCCGGCGAAGGTACGAGGCTGGCGCTGGTTGCTCGGGCACGCCGGTCACATCCGCCGCCGCCGCCGGTTGCTGCAGGCCGAACGCACGGTACCGAACCGGGTGTGGATGGGCGTGCTGACCGACCGGCTCGACCCGGTCGCGATCGAACTGCCCGCCGTCACCGGTGCGCTCAATGCGATCATGCACGGATACTGGCGACTCGTGCGCCCGCTGGTGTAGCTCGCCGCTATCATGACGCCGGCATACGGCCCGAGGGGTGAGCGCGTGGCATCCGACAACCAGGATGTATGGATCATCATGCCGGTGTTCGACGAGGAGAAGGTCGTCGCCGGGGTGGTCGAGCATGTCCTGGCCACCTTTACCCATGTGGTCTGCGTCGACGACGGCAGTACCGACGCCTCGGCGCAGGAGATCCTCGGTACCGGCGCCCACCTCGTCCGCCACCCGATCAACATGGGCCAGGGTGCGGCGCTGCAGACCGGCCTGCGGTACGCGCTCGACCGTCCCGGCGCGCAGTTCTTCGTCACCTTCGACGCCGACGGCCAGCACCGCGTCGAGGATGTCGCCGCGATGCTCGAGGTGGTCCGGGCCGGCGCCGCCGATGTCGTCCTCGGCTCGCGCTTCCTCGGCCAGCGCAGCGAGACGATGCCGTGGCTTAAGCGCGCAGTCCTGCGTACCGTGGTCGCGCTGAGCCCGACCGCCCGGCGCCTGAAGCTGACCGACGCCCACAACGGCTTGCGGGTGTTCAACCGGGCGGCGGCGGGCGGGCTGCGCATCACCCAGAACGGGATGGCCCACGCCTCGGAGATCGCGGCGGTGCTGGCCCGTTCGCCGTGGCGGGTGACCGAGTGCCCGGTGACCGTCCTCTACACCGACTACTCGCGGAGTAAGGGCCAGTCACTGATCAACGGGATCAACATCCTGTTCGAGGTGTCCCTGGCCCGGCGGGGAAAGCGCTGAGATGAAGATCATCATTCAGGGCCTGCTGCTCGCCGCCGTCGGCGGCATCATGATCATGTTTGTTCGCGGTCAGCACGGGGTCCGCATGCAGGCCAGCAAGCGGCTCGCGTTCTTCGCCTTCCTGGTGCTGAACGCCTACGCGGTCATCCGCCCGGACGACACCAGTACGGTCGCGCACTGGTTCGGCATCGGTCGTGGCGTGGACCTGCTGCTGTACGTGTTGATCGTGACGTTCGTGTTCGTGGTCATCAACTTCTATCTGCGGCTGCGCGAGGGTGAGCAGCGGGTGACCGAGCTGGCCCGGGCGGTGGCCCTCCGCGACGCCGAACTCCTCAACCGCGACCGCGGCCTGCTGTAGCCGGGTCGCCACAGCCCGACCGCCGCACAGCCGGATACCCGGGCCCGTGTACCGGGCCCGGGTATCCGGGAGGCGAACCGTGGAGCTGAGGGTCGAACCGATCGTCAGGCTACGTCGCTGTAGGTGTACGAAGCGCCCGAGGTGGTGCCGTACGTGATCGGAGCGGAACCGGTGCCGTTCTTCGGGGTGAGGGAGACCGACACGACCGACCCGACGAGCGAGGCGGAGTCCGGCACGGTGCAGGTGACCTTGACGTCCGAGTTGACGGTACAGGTGGCGCTGACGGCGCCGAACTTCCATGCGGTGGAGCCGAGGAGGCCCTTGCCGGTCACGACGACCGAGCCGCCGCCGCCGACCGGACCACTGGTGACGCTGAGCTTGGTGATGACCGCGACGTACAGCGCGTGGGTGGTGTCCGGCGTGGTGCTGGCAACCCCGTTGTGCAGAAGCACGACCGACGCGAAGGTGTCGTTGGGGGTACCGGCCGGCGCGGTGACGGTCGCGGTGGTGGCGGTCAGCCACTTCAGCGTGGCGGCGGCGCCGCCAACCGTCGCGGTGACCTTCTCCGCGGCGAACAGCGCCGCGGTGGCGCCCCAGGGGATGCTGCTGGTGACGGTGAACTTGCTGCCACCGAGCGGGTTGAGCGAGACCGCCGGCACGGTCGGGTCGTACGGTGCGAGGAAGGTGAACTTGTCAGCGGTGCTGACCGCGCTGACGACGGGGGCCGCCGCCACGACGCCGGTCACGAGGAGATCAACGGTGGCCGCGGCCGCCTTGGTGATGGTCGCCGCGATCTGGGTGTCGGACAGCACCATGTAGGACGCCGCGTTGACGCCGCCGATGGTGACCGACGCGGCGCTGGTGGTGTCGACGTAGAGGAAGCCCTTGCCGGTGACGAGGATGTTGGTGTCGGTGAGGGTGCTGCCCTTGTTGACGCTCAGCTTGGTGACCTGCACCGGGGGGGCAACGGTGGCGGATGCCGGTGCGGCGGTGAAGGCGAGACTGGCAACGACGGCGGCGGTGCTCGACAGTACGGCGAGTGCGACGCGGCCGTTTCGGTTCTTGAGCATGTGGGTTCTCCTCCATGAGATGCGGGAAGTCCCCGCTCCTGAACGCGATCATCGATTTCGCGTCAGCAGGAGGATCGGCTCCCGCACTGCCCTGATGAGAGAAACCAGCTGGACGAGGCGTGCGGCCAGGGGCCATTGGCCAACCGGTGTCCACCGGTCGGTCTGTTGGTCGGCGGTTAGGCCTTTTCTGTGCCCGGTGTCGGGTCGACGCCGCCCGGGGATTTGTCGGCCGGGGTAGCTCCGGGCCCGCCGATCGTCGGTTCGGCGCCCCCGGCACCCTCCGCCTCGTCGGCGCCGCCGTCGGTGGTCGAAGCGGCGGGGTCGTCGGCCGCCGCCAGCAGCGGGGTCAGCGCGGCGCCGGTGATCCGCCGGAACGCGCGCCCCGCCCGGGCCCGGTCCAGGATGGCGACCTCCAGCTGACGGGCCTCGAGCTGGCGCGGTTGACCGCCCTCACCACCGACGCTGGACAGCGCGTCAACCGCCAGTCGGACCGCGTCGTGCAGGGACATGGAAGGGTCGTGCCGGCCCCGTACCACCTGCGAGATCGCCTCGGACTGCCCGCCCATCGCGATCGTGCCCGGCTCGTCCTGCAACGAGCCGTCGTAGGTCAGCCGGTACAACTCGTCGCGGTCCGGTCGCGAGCCGACCTGGGCCAGGCAGATCTCGACCTCGAACGGCTTAGGCTGCTCGGTGAAGATCGCCCCGAGCGTCTGGGCGTACGCGTTGGCCACCGCCCGGGCCGTCACGTCGCGCCGGTCATAGGAGTATCCGCGCAGGTCGGCCAGGCGCACCCCGGCCGCGCGCAGGCTCTCCAGCTCGTTGAACCGCCCGACCGCGGCGAACCCGATCCGGTCGTAGATCTCGCTGACCTTGTGCAGCGCGGTCGACATCGTCTCGGCGACGAAGAGGACGCCACCCTCGTAGGTCAACACGACGACGCTCCGACCGCGGGCGATGCCCTTGCGGGCATATTCCGACCGGTCGCGCATGATCTGCTCGGGCGGGGCGTAGAACTGCATGGCCACGGCGGCTGACATCTCCTTCTGCGTTTTGTGGGCGGCTGTGCGTCCCTGGGCTTACCGGGCGGGCTTGCCGGCCGGGCTGGTCTGGCCGGGCTTGCCGGCCGGGCTGGTACCGGCCCGGGCTTGCCGGACCCGTGCCGGTCAGCCGCCCGGATTGTCCCGCCGGTCCGCGACGACAGACTCGGCGACCACGGCCGTCTCGGCATCGGGAAGGCGTCGCGAGCCCTCGGCGGTGGCGGTCATCACGACCGGGAAGATCTTGCGGATCAGGTCGGGACCGCCGGTCGCCGTGTCGTCGTCGGCCGCGTCATAGAGCGCCTCGACCGCGAGCCGGACCACCTCGTCGACGGGCAGGCCGGGGCGGAACCGCTTCTTCAGCGAGGACTTCGCGAACAGCGATCCCGAACCGATGGCGTCGTAGCCGGTCTCGTCGTAGACCCCGCCGGCGATGTCGAAGCTGAAGATGCGGCAGGCGTGCGCGGCGTCCCCGGCGTCGATGTCGAAGCCCGCGAACAGGGGCACGACCGCTAGGCCCTGCAGCGCCGCGCCCAGGTTGTTGCGGACCATGGTGGCCAGCCGGTTGGCCTTGCCGTGCAGCGAGAGCATGGCGCCCTCGATCTTCTCGTAATGCTCCAGCTCGACCTGGAACAGGCGCATCAGCTCGATGCCGACGCCGGCCGTGCCGGCGATCCCGACCAGCGAGTACGCGTCGGCGGCGAAAACCTTCTCAATGTCACGGCTGGCGATGAGGTTGCCCATCGTGGCCCGGCGGTCGCCGGCCATCACGACCCCCTCGGCGCAGGTGAGCGCGACGATCGTGGTCGCATGCGGTGTGACGTCGGCGGAGATGCCGGGCGGTAACGGCCGCCGGCCGGGTAGCAGGTCGGGGGCTGCCTGGCTCAGGAACTCGGTAAAGGATGAGGTCCCCGCTGTGGTGTAGGCAGCCGATAGACGCCCGGATGGATCAAGACCCGCCGCCACGTGGTTCCTTTCAGGTAGCTGATCGCCGTGCGGTTGACGCGATGAACGCCACGTACATTACCCAACTCGTGATCGTGCCCGACGTGCCGAGGGTCCGCCGGGCCGGGCTCGCCCCGCACAGGTCTCAGACCAATGCTATGCCGGACATTCCGCTCACTCGCCGCCTTTCTGCACGTACCCCCTGACGAACTCCTCAGCGTTCTCTTCCAGGACCGAGTCGATCTCGTCGAGCAGGTCGTCGACGTCCTCGCTCAGCTGCTCGTGGCGCTCGGCAACCTCGGCACTCGCCTCGGGGGCGGGCGCTTCCTCGATCTCTTCGTCACGGCGGGACCGGCCGGACTGCGATTGTCCGCCGGGTTCACGAGTTGCCATACCGGGGGCCTCCTATGCATGCCTTCTGTGCGTGCGTCCCAACGTACCGCGACGGTGTGACGATTATCCGGACGTGATCGCCTCGAGCAGGTCCTTGGCGCTCGCGCAGCGGTCGAACAGGGCGCCGACATGCTTCTTCGTGCCCCGCTCCGGCTCCATCATCGGTACCCGCACCAGCGACTCCCGGCCGATATCGAAGATCACCGAGTCCCAGCTCGCGGCGACCACCTCGGAGGCGTACTGCGCCAGGCACCGGCCACGGAAGTACGCCCGGGTGTCGGCCGGCGGCTCGACCATCGCGCCGCGCACCTCGTCCTCGGTGAACAGCGTCTTCATCGAACCGCGCGTGACCAGCCGCTGGTAGAGGCCCTTGTCCGGCCGGACGTCGGAGTACTGGAGATCGACGAGCTGCAGCTTGTGCGAGGCCCAGCCGAGCGACTCGCGGTCGCGGTACCCCTCGAGCAGCCGCAATTTCGCCACCCAGTCCAGCTCGTCGGCGCACAGCATCGGGTCCCGGCCGAGTCGGTCGAGGATGCTCTCCCACCGGTCGAGGACGTCGAAGGTGATCTCCGGTATCGGGTCGTCACCGCGCCGGGCCTCGGCGAAGGCGCGGGTCCGCTCGTAGAACGCCCACTGGATGTCGAGCGCGGTCAGCCGCCGGCCGTCGCGCATCCGGATCAGGTGGGTCAGCGTCGGATCGTGGCTGATCGCCTTCAGTTCGCCGACCGGGTCGGCGATGCCGAGGTCACCCGGGAGCGCCTTCTCCTCGATCATCGCCAGGACCAGCGACGCGGCGCCGACCTTCAGGTAGGTGGAGATCTCCGAGAGGTTGGCGTCACCGATGATCACATGGAGCCGCCGGTACTTGTCGGCGTCGGAGTGCGGCTCGTCGCGGGTATTGATGATCGGCCGCTTGAGCGTGGTCTCCAGCCCGACCTCGACCTCGAAGAAGTCGGCACGCTGCGAGATCTGGAACCCGGCCGTCGAGCCGTCCTGCCCGATGCCGACCCGGCCCGCGCCACAGACGATCTGGCGGGTGACGAAGAACGGCGTCAGGTGCACCACGATGTCGGCGAACGGCGTGGAGCGGCGCATCAGGTAGTTTTCGTGGGCACCGTAGCTGGCACCCTTGTTGTCGGTGTTGTTCTTGTACAGGTGGATCGGGTGGCTGCCCGGTATCGTCGCCGCCCGCCGGGACGCCTCGGCCATCACCCGCTCGCCGGCCTTGTCCCACAGCACGATGTCGCGCGGGTTGGTCACCTCGGGCGTGGAGTACTCCGGGTGGGCGTGGTCGACGTAGAGCCGGGCACCGTTGGTCAGGATGACGTTGGCCAGGCCGAGATCCTCGTCGGCCAGCGCCTCCGCCGGGTCGTAGAGCGCACCGGAGTAGCTGAATCCGCGTGCGTCACGCAGCGGCGACTCCTCCTCGTAGTCCCAGCGGGCCCGGCCGCCACGGGTCAACTCCGGTCTGGCCCCGTACGCGTTGACCACCTGCGACGAGGTCACCATCGGATTGGCACCGGGCTGGCCCGGCACCGACACGCCGTACTCCACCTCGGTGCCCATGACCCGCCGCACACTCATAACGCTCCCTCGCCCCGGCCGCCCGCACCCATGCCACGAGCCTACGGCGCCGGATGCCCCATTGGTGACCGGGCGTCCATCGGGCCGCTACGACTCCCACCCGCCACCGACGCACCCCGTTCGAGCCCGCAACCCACGGGGCTGCCACCGATCTCGGGTACGCGAGAGGGGCCGCCCGCGCTCGCGGACGCCCCCTGTCGGTCGATTTACAGGTACTGGCCGGTGTTGCTCGCGGTCTCTATCGACCGACCCGACTCGGTGCCCTTGCCGCCGGAGACAAGCGTGCGGATGTACACGATCCGTTCGCCCTTCTTACCGGAGATGCGGGCCCAGTCGTCGGGGTTGGTGGTGTTCGGCAGGTCCTCGTTCTCGCGGAACTCGTCGACGCACGCCTCGATCAGGTGCTGCAGGCGCATACCCTTCTGCCCGTTGGAGAGGAAGTCCTTGATGGCCATCTTCTTGCCGCGGTCGACGATGTTCTGGATCATCGCGCCGGAGTTGAAGTCCTTGAAGTACAACACCTCTTTGTCACCGTTGGCGTAGGTGACTTCCAGGAACCGGTTCTCCTCGGTCTCCGAGTACATCCGCAGCACGGTCGCGTCGATCATCGCGGCGACGGTGGCCTCGACCGACCCGCCGTGTTCGGTCAGATCGTCGCCGTGCAGCGGCAGGCCGGCGATGATGTACTTCGAGAAGATGTCCTTCGCGGCCTCGGCGTCCGGCCGCTCGATCTTGATTTTGACGTCGAGCCGCCCCGGCCGCAGGATGGCCGGGTCGATCATGTCCTCCCGGTTGGAGGCGCCGATCACGATGACGTTCTCCAGCCCTTCCACGCCGTCGATCTCGCTGAGCAGCTGCGGCACGATCGTGTTCTCCACGTCGGACGACACGCCGGAGCCGCGGGTGCGGAACACCGAGTCCATCTCGTCGAAGAACACGATCACCGGCGTACCCTCGCCGGCCTTCTCCCGGGCCCGTTGGAAGATCAACCGGATGTGCCGCTCGGTTTCGCCGACATACTTGTTCAGCAGCTCCGGGCCCTTGATGTTGAGGAAGTAGCTGGTGTGCTTGGCCTCGCCGCGCCGCTCGGCGATCTTCTTCGCGAGCGAGTTGGCCACGGCCTTGGCGATCAGGGTCTTTCCGCACCCGGGCGGCCCGTACAGCAGAATGCCCTTCGGCGGTCGCAGCTGGTGCTCCCGGAACAGGTCGGCGTGCAGGAACGGCAGCTCGACCGCGTCGCGGATCTGCTCGATCTGGCGGGCCAGGCCACCGATGTCACCGTAGTCGACGTCGGGCACCTCCTCCAGCACCAGCTCCTCGACCTCGCTCTTGGGGATCCGCTCGTAGGCGTACGCCGAGCGGGACTCCACCATCAGCGAGTCGCCGGCGCGCAGCGGCGAGTCCATCAGGGCGTCTGCCAGGAACACGATGCGCTCCTCGTCGGCGTGCGAGATCACCAACGCCCGGTCACCGCCCTCGAGGATCTCCTTGAGCATGACCACGTCGCCGGTGCGTTCGAAGCCGAACGCGTCGACGACATTGAGGGCGTCGTTGAGCAGAACCTCCTGGCCGCGCTGGAAATCATTCACGTCGATCGCCGGGGACACCGCCACCCGGAGCTTGCGGCCGCCGGTGAACACGTCGACCGTGCCGTCGTCGTGCTTGGCCAGGAAGACGCCGTAGCCGCTCGGCGGTTGGGCCAGCCGGTCGACCTCCTCCTTGAGCGTGATGATCTGCGCGCGCGCTTCCTTGAGCGTGGCGACCAGCCGCTCGTTGTTCTCCGTGATCCTGGCGACCTGGGCCTGAGCCGCCGCCAGCCGCTCTTCGAGCTGGCGCACCTGCCGGGGGCTCTCGGTCAGCCGGCGCCTCAGCAGGGCGATCTCCTCCTGCAGGAACGCGACCTGGTTGGAGAGATCGTGGGCATCCTTCTCCCACCGTGCGGCGCGCGTCTCCGCATCCTCGCTGCGTGCCACGTCCCACCTCCCCGGGGCTTTGAACGTTGTTGCTTAACACTAACTGCTCAACGCCCAAACGGCCTCGTACCAAACGTCACTGCATCGGTGTCGGCACCGCGTCGACGCACGCTGGGGGCCATTGTGCCCCATCGGGTACCGTCGCATATGGCGGACGCCGAGGAGGGCAATCGTGACAGTCGACACCGATGAGCTGCAGGTCTGGGTCGACCAGGAGCTCTGTACGGGCGACGGGCTGTGCGTGCAGTATGCGCCAGAGGTGTTTGAATTCGACGTCGACGGCCTGGCCTACGTCAAGGACACGGCGGGCGGATTGCAGCTCGCGGCGGGCGCCAGCGTCGCCGTGCCGGCCCACCTGCGGTTGGAGGTCCTGGACGCGGCGACGGAGTGTCCGGGCGACTGTATCCACGTCCGGCGGGCCGCCGACGGCACGCCGGTGGCCGGCCCGGACGCGGACAGCTAAGGCATTCGTCCCGAAGAGCGAGGTTCAGATGATCGGCCGGCCGATCAACGAGGCGACCAGTCGGGAAAACTCCTCCAGCCGGGCGATCTGACCCGCGCCCCCGTCGTCGATCGTCTTGCCGAAACGCAGCGCGTCGTGGCGGATCAGCGGCCCCGCCTCCTCGCCGGCCGCCCCGCCGCCCGTCTCGTCCAGCGACGTGAGCAGCAGGTACACGTCGATACTGTCGACCCGGACGTGGCCGGTCGCGGTACGCGTCAATCGCCGCCGACACCCCACCTCGGTGACCGCCGACAGCGTCACGACGCGAAGCGACGAGGTCATCGACCCCGGCGGCCCGTCACCGGGCGGCACATCCTCGCCGTGCCAGAGCACCAGCCGGGTACCGTCGCAGACGACCACCTCCTGCCACACGCCGTTGACCTCGTTCACGCAGCGTTCGAGGGTGAAACCCAGCACACCGGCGCCGCGCAGCACCCCCGACAACGACTCCAGGGCGATCTCCGGGTCCCGCAGGTAGGCCCGCGCCGCGGACTCCAGGTCCTCGTAGGGCGACCAGTCCGGGAAGACGGCGGGGATGTCACCGCCGAAGCTGGGCCGGGTCACTCAGGTCACCTCCAGATCGGCATCGCGCTCAGCCTCCTGCGGAGCCGTCGTGGCCGCCCGACGCAGCGCGTACGCCTCGGCGCCCTTGCTGGGCCTGCGCCGCCGCGGCGGCGCCACGACACCGGGGGCCAGCCGCCGGCTGGTCACCAGGAACGCGGTGTGCGCGATCATGCGATGGTCCGGCCGGACCGCCAGGCCGTCGGCGTGCCAGTCCCGGATCAGGCTCTCCCAGGCCCGGGGCTCGGTGAAGCCGCCGCGCTCGCGCAGCGCCTCGACCAGGTCGGACAGCTGCGGCGTGGTGGCCACGTACCCGACGAACACTCCGCCCGGGATGAGTGCCCGGGTGAGTAGGTCAAGCATCTGCCACGGCGTGAGCATGTCAAGGATTATCCGGTCGAACCCGGTCCGGTCACAGTCGGCCACGTCGCCCACCCGGAGTGTCCAGTTGGGCTGTGCCCCGCCGAGGAAGGCCTCAACGTTGCGCCGGGCGATCTCGGCGAAGTCGGGTCGCAGCTCGTAGGAGACGACCTCGCCGGTCGGCCCCACCGCGCGCAGCAGCGAGCAGGTCAGCGCCCCCGAACCGGCACCGGCCTCGAGTACCCGCGCGCCGGGGAAGATGTCGCCCATCGCGACGATCTGCGCCGCGTCCTTGGGGTAGATCACCTGGGCGCCGCGCGGCATCGACAGCACATAGTCGGCCAGCAGCGGCCGCAGGGCCAGATAGGCGGTACCGCCGCCGGAGGTCACCACGCTGCCGTCGGGCCGCCCGATCAGGTCGTCGTGGTCGACCCCGCCCCGGTGGGTGTGGAAGACCTTGCCCGGCTCGAGTACCAGCGTGTGCATCCGGCCCTTCGGGTCGGTGAGCTGCACCCGGTCACCCGCGCGAAACGGCCCCCGCCGCACGGCGTGCTCGGGCGTGGCCGTCGGCAAGCGCGCCGCGGCCGGGCCGCCCGACGGATCAGCGGCCGGGCCGCCCGACGGACCAGCGGCCGGGCCGCCCGACGGACCACCGGCCGGGCCGCCGGACGGACCAACGGCCGCGCCACCGGACGGACCGGCGGACGGCTCGGCGGCTGTGGACGGGTGGGCAACGGTCACCGTGCGGACTCCCTGGACGTGAGCAGGTCCGCGACGTCGACGCCGCGGAGAACACCGACCACATCCTCGCCCGAGGTCACCAGGTACTCGCCGTGAGGGTCACCCCGGACGGCGTCCAGCACCTCCGCACCCCGCAGCCCGACCGCGAGTACGCGGTCATCGAAGGTCCGCGCCACCTGTTCGACCTGCACCCGAGCCCGCTGCGCGGGCGGGACGGCCGCGTCGGCCGCGGCGTTGACGACGGCCACCACCCGTCCGGACGGGTCGGCGACGCCGAGGGTCACCGCACCGGCGCCGGCCGCGGCCGCCATCCGGTGCGCCTCGTCCAGCGCCGTTCCGGCCGGTACCGGATAGATCGGCCGGGCCAACGCGGCGACGTCCAGCAGCGGCAGCCGCAGACCCAACCGGCCGAGCCGGATCGCCCGCCCGGCGCCCTGTCCCACGCCCGCCGCCACCACCGCGACCGCTACCGCGCCGACCACGGCCGGACCGCCGCGGGTACCCAGGGCGACCGCACCGACCAGGCAGACGAGGGCGAGTACCCGACCGACCCAGCCGGCGACGAGGCTGCCCCGGTACGGGTCGCCGGTCCGGGCCCAGACCAGCGCGAGCAGCACCCGCCCGCCGTCCAGCGGCAAACCGGGCAGGCTGTTGAAGGCGGCGATGACGAGGTTGCTGACCGCGAGCTGGAATGCGACCTGCCGGCCAACCGTGCCCGCCGGGGTCACCGCGAATATTCCGGCACCGAGCAGGCCCAGCAGCAGCGAGACCGCCGGCCCCGACAGCGACACCGCCAGCTCGGCCGCCGGCCCGGGCGGGTCGCGGTCCATCTCGGTATAGCCGCCGAGCAGCTCCAGCGTGACGGCCCGCACCCCGATGCCGTACCGCCGGCAGGTCAGCGCATGGCCCAGCTCGTGCAGCAGTACCGAGGCCACCAGCCCGGCGACGATGACCACGGCCATCAGGTACGACCCCGGGGTCGGACCGGACCGGTCCAGCAGCCGGCCGTACCCGACCAGCAGCACCGCGGCCAGCAGCACCCATGACGGGCTGAGGTAGACATCGAAGCCGGCGAGGCGTCCGATCCGCAGCCGGGCACCCAGCCGCGCGCGCAGTGTGCCCGGCCGGTTCATGTCTCGATGCTACGGGCGCGGTTTCGTCGGTGGGCTGCCCTAGCCTGTGGGACATGACGGTCGCAGCGGTGCCCCAGACGACGCAGCCCCCGGTAGCCGGGGCTGACCCGGCGGCCGGCGCTGACCCGGCGACCGGCCGGCGAGAGACGATCAAGCCGACCGAGTCGGCCGCGACAACCGAGCCGACCGAAACGACCGCGACAACCGAGCCGACCGAATCGGCGGAGCCCCGGATGCCGTCGTTGTCGCCGTCGCGGGCCGCCGACTTCAAGACGTGCCCCCTGCTGTTCCGGTTCCGCACCATCGACCGGTTGCCGGCGCAGCCGACACCCGACCAGGCGCGGGGCACGCTCGTGCACGCCGTCCTGGAGCGCCTGTTCGACCTCCCGGCCGCCGACCGTACCCCGGACGGAGCGGCCGCCCTCATCGCGCCCCAGTGGGAGCGCCTGGTCGCCGAGCAGCCGGAGCTGGCCGTACTGTTCGCCGTGGCGTCGGCTCCCGACGATACCGAGACGGCGGTCGTGAACGTGCCGGGCCAGACCGGGATCACGGTCGGCGATATGCCGGACCCGGCGGCGGACGGGCCGATCCCGGCGGCGGGACTCACCGCCGCCGCCTTCCTCGACTCGGCCACCGCGCTGCTGGCGGGGTACTTCGCCGTGGAGGACCCGCGCCGGCTGGAACCGGCCCAGCGGGAGACGCTGGTCGAGTCGATCATCGACGACCGGCTGGTGATCCGGGGCTACGTCGACCGGCTGGACATTTCCCCGGCCGGTGACTTACGGGTGGTCGACTACAAGACCGGTGGGGCCCCCCGCGAAGCGTTCGAGGCGCGGGCGCTGTTCCAGCTGAAGTTCTACGCCCTCGTGCTCTGGCGGATCCACGGCGTGGTGCCACGGGTGCTGCGCCTGCTGTACCTGCGGGATGCCGAGGTATGTGACTACAGCCCGGACCGCGACGAACTGCTGCGGTTCGAGCGCAACCTCCTTGCCCTCTGGCAGGCGATCGAGCGTGCCATCTAGACCGGTGACTTTCGACCTCAGCCGAGCCGGCTCTGCGGCTGGTGCTCCTACCAGGCACACTGCCCGACCTTCGGCGGCACCCCGCCGCCGTACCCGCCGCCTCCTCCCCCCGCCCAACCGGAGGCACCGCCGGTGCCCGCCACCCCACAACGGGAACCGGTGCCCGCATCCGCCACGGCACAGCCGGAGGTGGCACCGCCGAACCCGCATTGAGCGTTACGCCCTCCTCCGCACGGATGAGACCCACGTCGGCTGGCACGACGACCCGACCCGGGCGGACGGCGGCTAGCGTCGCAACCATGAGTCCCGCCGGGTGGTACGCGCATGAGGTGCGGGCGCGTCGTACGTGGGTGATCCATCGGCGCGCGGTACGGGCATGAACTCCTGGCGCGCGGTACGCGGATATCTGCGCCGCCACGAACTCATCGCCGACGCGGCGTTCGCCGTGGCGCTGTGCGGTTCGGGGGTCGTGGTGTGGGCCATCGGTCCTCGTGCGTCCTGGCCACGGTCGTGGCCGCTGGCCCTGCTGTGGTCGGCGATCAGCCTGTCGACCCTGGTCATCCGGCGCCGGCGCACCCGGTTCGCGGTGGTCGGACTGACCGCGCACACCGTGGCCGCGCTGCTGGTGTTCCGCGATCTCCGGGTCG
>JAVHWE010000040.1:0-4576 GCA_032160285.1 Micromonosporaceae bacterium
AGGGCGACCGCGGCGATGACGCCGATCCACACCTGCACCAGGGCGTCGCGGCGACCGCTGCGGCCGAGGAACGCGGCGATGATGCCAACGATCAGGGCCGCCTCCAGCCCTTCACGAAGCCCAATGACGAGAGTCGGGACCCCGATCGCTCCTCGGTTAGGCTAACCGTTGTTAGCCTGACCTTACTTGGGTCCGGGGTCATGGGCAAGCCCGCCGTTCATCCGCGCGTCACGAACCTGGCGCGACGGCGTACTACCGTTCGGGAGTTCTCTTCGGCACACTGATATCAATCGATCGATCCAGGGTGTCCGGCTACCCGCGCGGCACCGGTCACGGTCCGGAGGAGAGCCCCATGTTGACACGGCGTCCGGCGGTCGCGATCGCGGCCACCCTCCTGCTCGGCGCACTCGCCGCCATCGGCCTGACCGCCGCCTCACCGCAGGCGCGGGCGGCCACCAGCGTGCCGCGCTTCGACCACATCGTGCTGGTGATGTTCGAGAACAAGGGCAGCTCCCAGATCACCGCGTCCAGCGCGCCGTACTTCACGTCGCTCGCGACGCAGGGCGCGCGGTTCACCCAGTCGTTCGGCGTCACCCACCCGAGCCAGCCCAATTACCTTGCGCTGTTCTCCGGCTCCACCCAGGGGGTGGTCAACGACGACTGCCCGAAGGCGTTCGGCGGCACCAACCTGGGCGCCCAGCTCATCGGCGCCCGGCTGACCTTCACCGGCTACTCCGAGACGATGCCGTCCGACGGGTTCACCGGCTGCTCCAGCGGGACGTACGCGCGCAAACACAACAGCTGGGTGGACTTCAGTAACGTGCCGAGCGCCAGCAACCGCACCTTGGCCGCGTTCCCGACCGACTTCACCCGGCTGCCTACGGTCTCCTTCGTGACTCCGAACACCTGCAACGACATGCACGACTGCCCGGTCGGTACCGGCAACGCCTGGTTGCAGGGCCATTTCGACGCGTACGCGCAGTGGGCCAAGACCCACAACAGCCTGCTCATCGTCACCTTCGACGAGGACGACTTCACGGCGGTCAACCAGGTCTACACCGCGTTCGTGGGTGCCCACGTCATTCCCGGCGCCTACAGTGAGAAGATCAACCATTACAACGTCCTGCGTACCATCGAGGGCGCGTACGGCCTCGCCGGCATCAACAACGCCGCCCCGCTCGCCCCCATCCTCGACATCTGGTCCTGACCGCCGCCCCGGCGGCGTGGTCGCCGCTCCACTCTGGACCGGTGCGCCGGTTGGATCCGTGCCCGGTGGCACCGGTCACAGGTGGTAGCCGGACTCGACGATCCGCTTCGCGGACTCGGCGTACAGCCGCGGGTCGTCCGGCCCGACCGTGCCGAGCCCGTCGACGTACCGGTTGAACATGCAGAACGCCGCCGCGATCAGTACCGTGTCGTGGATCTCCACGTCCGACGCGCCCTCGGCGCGGGCGGCGTCGACCAGGTCCTCGGTGACCTTGCGGCCGCTGTCCTGAACGGCGGCGGCGATGCGCAGCAGCGCCCGCAGCTTGACCGTCACCGGCGCGGCGTCGGGATCGGCCCGGACCAGATCCACCACGGTCATCCCGCCGTCGAGTTGGGCGGCGGCGAAGGCGGAGTGCGAGCCGCAGCAGAACGCGCACTCGTTGCGCCCGGAGACGTAGGCGGCGATCAGCTCGCGCTCGCCCGGGCTGAGCGTGCCGGGGCCGCGCAGCAGCACCTCGGCCAGCTCGTTGAGCGGCCTGGCGGTCTCCGGCCGGAACCGCATCAGACCGATGATGCCGGGGGCTTCCCGTTCGTCCACGGGCAGATCGATGTACGCGATGGTGTCACTCTCCTTCGAGCACGGTGCAAAGCGATCACCCACATCATCGTCCGTGCCTCGGATCGCCCGCATCTTCGAGCGTGCGCGCCACCGGCGCGCCACCGGCGGGCCACGCACGCGGGCCACCGCACGCCGGCCACCGCACACGGGCCACCGACACCACGGCCGCGCCAGTCGACCGGCCGGCCGGCCGGCCGGCGAGACGCTAGTGCTGTTGCGCCTCGCGCTCGTTGATCCGCTCCACCAGGGTCGCGGCCATCTCCTTGATTATCTTCAGGCCGTCGCGACCCCACTGGCGCTGCTGGGTATCCACGACACAGATCGTGCCGAGGGTGGTATTCGTGCGATCGATCAGCGGCGCACCGAGGTAGGCGCGGATGCCGATCTCGTCGATCACCGGGTTCCCGGCGAACCGCGGGTACGCGCAGACATCGTCGAGCACCAGGGCCAACCGTCGGACGACCACGTGCGGGCACCAGCCGTGGGTCTTGGCCATCACCCGACCGGTGTCGCCGGCCTGCGCGTCGGCGCCGACCTGCGCCGACGACGGGGAGCAGAGGCCGGCGAAGTACTGGCGGTCCTCGGAGATGAAGTTGACCATCGCGTACGGCGCCTCGGCCATCTGGGCCAGCTTGTGGGCGAACTCGTCGAACTCCGGGTCGGGCTGCTCCCCGATCCCGAGTTCGCGCAGCCGCCGCACCCGGTGCGGCGCCTCGCGGTCCACCGGCGTCAGGAGCGTATGGATTGCGGGGTCATACGTCATGGTGGCTCCGTATCTGTCAGGGTGTCGTGCTGCTATGGGCCGGGACGGGGCAGCGGGTGAGCAGGTGCTGGATCAGCGCGACCAGCACGGCGGTCGCGGAGCGACTCTGGCGGGCGTCGCACAGCACCACCGGGACGTGCGGCTTGAGGTCGAGCGCGGCGCGGACCTCGTCCGGTTCGTAATGAAACGAATCGTCGAACTCGTTGACCGCCACCAGGAACCCGATGCCACGCGTCTCGAAGAAGTCGACGGCCGCGAAGCAGTCGGCGAGGCGGCGGGTGTCCACCAGGATGACGGCGCCCAGCGCGCCATTGGACAGCTCCTCCCACATGAACCAGAAGCGCTCCTGGCCGGGGGTGCCGAAGAGGTACAGGATGAGGGTGCGGTCAATGGTGATCCGGCCGAAGTCCATCGCCACCGTCGTGGTGGACTTCCCCTCCACCCCCATCAGCGAGTCGGTTTCCGTGCTCGCCGTGGTGATGACCTCCTCGGTACGCAGGGGCTCGATCTCACTGACCGCGCCGACGAAGGTCGTCTTCCCCACCCCGAAACCGCCGGCGACGAGGACCTTGATCGCCGTGGGGTACACATCAGACTCGGTCTCGTAGGCCATCGAGAAGTTTCTCCAGTACAGAACGGTTTCTGGGGTCGGCGATCGGATCGGGCGCCCGCGTGCTGACCGCCTTGCAGTCGATCAGATCAGACAGCACCACCTTGGCGATGGCTACCGGCAATCGCAGATGTGCCGCGATCTCCGCAACCGTGGTCGGCTCGTTGCACAGGCTCAGCGCACGGGCATGCTCCGGCTCCAGTTGTCCACGGGGCGCCCGCCCGGTGGCCATCACCATGGACAGCAGGTCCATGGTGATGGTCGGCCGGGTGCGCCCATTGCTGACCGTGAACGGACGCACCAGTCGCCCGGCCGCGCCATCCAGGAAGAGTTCGTCGTGGGCACCCACGGGCTTACCGGATCGCACTATCCGGGGCGTTGACCCCTTGGCGTGCCGGCGTGGCAAGGTAGGGCCGGACGCTCTTGACCAACTGGGCCATTTCGTAGCCGAGCACCCCCGCGTCGGCACCTCGATCGGCGAGCACCGCCAGCACCGTGCCGGACCCGGCGGCGGCGACGAACAGCAACATGCTGTCGAGCTCCGCGACGACCTGGCGGACCCCGTCCCCGCCGCCGAAGCGGACGCCGACGTTGCGGGCGAGCGAGAACAGCCCGGAGGCCAGGGCCGAGAGATGGTCCGCCCCATCGGCATCCAGGCCGTGCGCAGCCCTCCGCAGCCCGTCCGAGGAGGTGAGTAGGGCACTGCGTGTCAACGGAACCCGTTGCAGCAGGCCGGACAGCAGCCAGGTGAGGTCCTGAGCCTGGCCCGAGGGGACATCGCTCAGCATGATGGGTGGACCCTCCTTGTTGGCGTGGTGACGCTGGTTGGCGTGGTGACGCTTGGCTAGGCGGTGTGGTCCGTGGGGTGGTTCGCGCCGTCGTCGGTGTCGGCGCCGGTCTCGGCCTGGTTGAAGCCCTGCATGAACGCGGCCATCAACTGTGGATTGTGCTCGCCGGCGAGCTCGTCACGCTGTGGTGTGACCGCCTGCTGGGACTCGGGCGGCAGATGGGCCTGACTGGTGCGCTGCGGCAGCGGCGGGCGTACGGACCGGTCGGCGGGGGCCGCCCGGCCGGCAGGTGCGGGCCGGTCGGGAGGTGCGGGCCGGTCGGGGGGTGTGGGGCTGGCGGTCCTGTTGGCGGCGGGGGTGATGCCCGCTGTCACCCCGCCGTTGGTCTGCTCCGGTGCGCCGGGCGGGGCCTCCTGTCGCGATTCGTATCCATTCGTAGACATCGATACCCTCGGTAATGGTGCGGCGGGAGTCGGCGGAGACGCCGGAATCGCCGTGGGCACATGGGTTGCCAGTGCGGCGACCGGCTGCCGGCGGGCCAGGTTGGGCGACGGCTGCTGCGACTGCATCAGCAGCCGCGGCTCATGATG
>JAVHWE010000076.1:0-3546 GCA_032160285.1 Micromonosporaceae bacterium
CGGGTGCTGTGCTGGTGCTCCGGGCCCGGGGAGGGCTGGGCGCTGTACGCGGAGACGCTCATGGGCGAGCTGGGGTACCTCGCCGACCCCGGCGACCGGCTCGGCATGCTCGACGGGCCGGCGCTGCGGGCGGCCCGGGTGATTGTCGACATCGGCATGCACCTGGAGTTGCGGGTGCCGCGCGACAATCCGTTCGGCTTCCACCCGGGCAAGAGGTGGACGCCCGAGCTGGGTTGGGACTTCATGCGGGCACAGTGCCGGCTACCGGACGAGAACCTGCGGTTCGAAATCAACCGGTACCTCGGCTGGCCCGGCCAGGCCCCGTCGTACAAGCTCGGCGAACGAACGTGGCTGCGGGCCCGGGCCGACGCGCAGGCCCGCAAGGGTCCGGATTTCGACCTGCGGGCGTTCCATCGGGACGCGCTCAACCTCGGTTCGATGGGCCTCGATCCACTCAAGACAGCGCTGGCCCGGATTTAGCGAACGGCGCCGCTACTGGACATGGAGCCGCATGGTCGGCAGGTCACTGTTGGTGGCGCGCTTCGGGGTGCTGAGAGTGTCACACCGGACGAAGTTCAGGTCGATGGAGACGTCGGTGAACTGAAGCGGCAGGGCCAATGGCAGTAGCGGCGGCGGCGACTCCGGGGTGAACGTCACCGGGATGAGGCCGAACAGCTTTCCGGAGAACCTGGCGGTATAGAACGTGACGTGGCCCTGGATGGTCAACTCGGGGTCGGCGACCACCGTGGTCTCCCCGTTGGACCCGCGTACCCGTAGTTCGAACGGTGCCGTGACGGCCTTCGACATCGAAAACTTCAATACCCGTACCGTGCCGGTGGCCGTGCGCAGGTCGGCCACGCCGTCGAAGGTGAACTCCGTCATCACCAGTGACCGGCCGGTCAGCAGGCCGGGAGTGGCCGCGACCAACGGCTGGTTGGGATCTGCGGCGGCCGACTTGTGGACGCCGGGCCCCAGGCAAGGCACATTCGACGCGGAGGCCGACGGCACAACGGTCGGCCGAACGGTACCGGACGGCCTGGGCTGCGCCGAGATTGTGGGCGCGGCGGGGCCGGACGCGCTCGGCGCGGCGGGGCCGGTGCGCGGGCCTGCCGGGCGGCCCGGCTGGTCGGGTGCCGGGCTCGCGGGGTCGTCAGCGCCCAAGAGCTTTTTCACGCCATCGATGAAGTCGTTCCAGCCGTCGACAAACGGGTTGCCGCTGCCGGTCGAGGTCGCCGAGGTGGCCGGCGCCGCGGAGGTCGGAGCGGTGGCCGGCACGCTGGCTGATGGGTTCGGCCGGGGCTGCGGATTCGGCCGGGGCTGCGGATTCGGCTGTGGCTGGCCGCCGCGCGCCTGGGCCGCACCATCGGCCGGACCGGTCGACCGGGTGACCGGGGGCGCGTTGGTGGTCGCACCGGCGCCCGGAGTCGGACACGGTGCCGCATAGGCCGGAGCGGCGTGGCGGGCCCCGAACAGGAGCATGGCGGCCACGGTGGCCGGCACCAGCACGATCGCGAGAAGCCGACCGCCGTACTCGCCGCCCCGGTCGCCGCCACCGCGGTCGTCCCGATCGTCGCCGTGGCGGTACTCGCCGTTGCGGAAACCGGCTTCCGGGTGGTCGCCGTTGCGGTACGCGTCCTCCCGGTACTCGCCATTGCGGTCGCCGTCCCCGTACGCGCCGCCCCGGTACTCGCCGCCCCGGTACTCGCCGCCCCGGTGCTGTCCGCCCCGGTACTCCGCACCCTGGTGTTCGCCGGCCTGGTGTTCGCCGGCCCGGTGTTCGGCGGTCTGGGGTTCGACGGCCTGGTGTTCGCCGGCCTGGTACTCGCCGCCACTCTGGCCGGGGCCCGGCAGGTACGGCCACGTCGGCTGCTGGCCGGTGGCCCGCTCGTCGCCGTCCGTGGCGGACGGGCTGGCAGCCCACCACCGCTCCGGATGCTGGACTTCCCGCGGCACATCCTCGTACTCGATGGCCTCGGCGTACCGGGGAGCGTTCAGGGTTTCGGCGATGGCGGGAGTGTCCGCGGTAGCCGGAAAATCGTCCGTGGTCACCGCAACGCCGGGCGCGCGCACGATGGGAGACCAAGCGATGCAGAGCGCACCACCGATGATGCCCAGGAGCATGCCGAGGAAGAACCCGCCGAGGTTGAGGCCGATCAGCGAATAGACCGCGACGACGGTACCGAGCACGCCGTAGAACATGCGCACGGCGGGCGTCGCCCAGGCCATCGCCCCGCAGAGGACGAGCATGACCGGAATGACGTAGGACAGGAAGCCAGTCGGTCCGAAGTGGACGGCAAGTGAACCCAGACTCAGGTTGGCGCTGAGGAACAGTTCCACACCGGCCAGAATCAGCGCCAGACCGCCCACGAACGGCCTGGTCCGACACCACGCACCGACCACCCGCCAGAACCGCGAGACGTTCTCCGCCTGCGGCGCGGGCTCGGTTGCCACCACGTTTCCCTCCGGTTGCTGCGGCGATTGGCGCCTGGCGGCCGGGTCTGCGGCCGCTGGCTATCGGGCCGGGGCCCGCGATCGGTGAGCACCGCGGGCCTCGCGCGTCAGCTCAGAAACATTCCTTCGGGTTTGCGCCGACGTCCAGGAAGAGATGGAGGCCGGTGAGGCGGAACGTGGCGGCGGTGGTCGAGTACGACTCCTGGTGCAGGTTGTCGATCACCACATGCTCGGCCTGCTGTCCGAAACCGCCGGCGTCACCCTTCACACCGCTGCCGGCAGCGTCGAGCGTACCGGCGTCCTGCCCGATGTTGATGTTGGTGAACGTGGCGTCACCACTGAGGTCGGTCAGCGCGATGAGCATGGTTTCCGCATGCGCGGGCTTGCCGCCGCCACCGGCGTTGATGATCATGCTGACCGGCAGGCCGGCCGGGCGCACGGACTGACACAGGTTACTGAGGTCGGCGGAGGCGATCCCGGAGTACACCACCGGTACCTGGGTGACGGTGCCGTCGGACCTGGTCGTCTTGGTGAATCCGCCGTACTGCACGAAGCCCGTACCGTCCAACCGACTCGCGCTGATCTTGAATTTCGGCCCGGCGATGCTGATCTGGGCCGCGATCGCACCGTTGGCCATGCCGACCAAGATGGCGCCCGTCACGACGGCGCTCGGGACAATCACCGCGGCGAATCGCCGCCACCGGATTCGACCCTGCACCGAGCCTTGCGCGTCCTTCACGGAGTCTCCATTCTCGCGGGCCATCGTCACCAGCGCGGCCGTGGCGGGAAGCACCGGTTGCGCTGACGACGAATTCATGAAGTGCGGTGGGCGCCCCCGTGGCACGGGGCAGCCTCCGCCGATGGGGTGGCGCGAGAGATCCTGCCGTGACCGTGAGAAGCATTCAACCCCGTGACTACCGACGGGTAACCACTTTTCCGCCCGGTGCGCACGGTAAGTAGTTGCAGCACGGAAGGAACGCGTACCTACAAATGGTTACGTCCCGGGTAAAAGGCCCATAATCAAATCGATGGTCATCACCGCGGGTAGCCGAGAAATCATCCTGTTACGTTTAGATAACGGAGGTCTCGACCACC
>JAVHWE010000083.1:0-2725 GCA_032160285.1 Micromonosporaceae bacterium
CGACCCGGAATTCCGGCCGCCGACGCCGACCTGGCCGGCTCGAGGTGCAGGTGCCGCTCGGCTCGTGTCAACCCGATGACCTCGGGCTCAAACCTCGATGATCTGGCGGCCGTTGTACGTACCGCAGACCGCGCAAGCCGCGTGGGGCAGCTTGGGAGAGTGGCACTGCGGGCACGCCACGGTCGCCACCGGCGTCGCCTTCCACTGCGACCGGCGCGAGCGGGTGTTGCTCCGCGACATCCTCCGCTTGGGGACGGCCATGGTGTTACTCCTCGATCTTCGTTGTCAGTTGAGTTAGAGTCGCCCACCGCGGGTCGACCCGACCGTGGTCATGATCATCGGTCAGCTCGTCCCAGTGCACCCCGCACTCGGGGCACAGCCCGGGGCAATCGTCGCGGCACAGCGGGTTGACCGGCAGTGCGAGCACCACCGCGTCCCGCAGCACCGGTTCCAGGTCGATCAGATCACCTTGCAGCCGCCCCACCTCGTCGGGGTCGGTCGTCTCGTCCGTGGTGCTGTGTTCGTACGCGTACAGCTCCTGGATCTCGACGTCCAGCGCGGTGCTGATCGGCCGCAGGCAGCGCCCGCACTCCCCCTCGATTGTGCCGGTCACGTGGCCGGAGACGAGGACGCCTTCGGAAACGGACTCCATCCGCAGGGCGAGTGTAAGGCCGCTGCCGGGCGGCACACCGATCAACTCCAGACCGACGCCGGCCGGCGCGGGCACCGTCCGGTCGACGGCACGCATAGCACCCGGACGTCGTGGCAGGTCCACGGTATCGAGGACGAGCGGCGACCGGGGATCGAGGTGGGTCGGTGTCTGATGCGGCATCGGGTGGCTCCGGCCGGAAGAGGCCATCGCGCAAGGTTACCCGAGGGCCGGGGTGGGAGTCGAACCGGGCACGCCGACGGGTCGGCGGCGGCTCAGAACGGCAGCGGACGCTCATTCTCCCCGGACTGGAAGGAACCGATCTCGCGCAGGGCGTGCATCTTGTCGCGGCCGCGCTCGATCGACGCCAACGAGCGGGTCAACAACTGCTCGAAGTTGGCCAGTGCGGTATCCACGTAGTCATCGACCTCGTCGCGCAGCCGCTGGGCCTCCGCGCGCGCCTCGCTGATCAGCCGGGACGCCTCGTGCTCGGCCGACACCACGATCTCGTTGATCGAGACCAGCCGCGCGTGCTCGGCCTCGCCCTCGTAGATGATCCGCTCCGCCTCCCGCCGGCCGGCATCCATGATCTTGTCGCGCTCTTCCAGCAATGCGTCGGCCCGTCGGAGTTCGGCCGGCAACTCGCCACGGAGCTGCTCCAGCGAGTCGATGACGTCGGCCCGGTCGACGATGCAGTTGCGCGACATCGGCACCGAACGCGCGCCCTCCACCATCGCCGTCAATTCGTCGATGCGATCGAGGGGATCCACCTGAGGTCACTCCTGTCAGCGATCGGTCGGCCGCGACCGATGTGGTCGCACACCATGATGCCGCCCGAAGGCCATCCATGCGCGGTTGACCGGCCCGCCACACCGGATCGTGACGATCCGACCGACCGGTCGACACCGTCCGTAGCCCGGATCCGCGGCTACGCCCGCCACAAGGTGGGTCCGTCCTGCGGGAAAGTCTGCCGGCTGCGGCCGCGCCACCGGCTACATTCACAACAAATACCCCTATTCGGGTATCGATCGACGGCCCAACCGCGCTGGGTGGAGGGCGACGACGCGCCGACCTACGACTCGACCGGGCTACGGCTCGGTCGGGCTACGGCTCGGTCGGGTACGAGGATGCCGGGGGAACCGGGCCCAGCCGTTCGCGCAGCCGGGCGGCGACCGTCTCCGGTACATGGGGCGACACGTCCCCGCCCCACTTCGCCACATCCTTGATCAGACTCGACGACAGGAACGAGTACAGCGGGTTGGTCGCGATAAACAGCGTCTCCACCCCGGCCAGGCCCACGTTCATCTGCGCCATCTGCAACTCGTAGTCGAAGTCGCTGACCGCGCGGATGCCCTTGACCACGACCTCGATGTCGTTGGCCTTGCAGAAGTCCACCAACAAGCCCTGGAACGAGGTCACCCGGACGTTGGCGTAGTGCGCGGTCACCTCGCGGAGCATCCCGATCCGCTCGTCCAGCGGAAACAGCCCGGCCTTCGACTGGTTGACCAGGACGGCGACCACGACCTCGTCGTACAGCCGAGCGGCCCGGCTGACGATGTCGAGGTGTCCATTGGTGACCGGGTCGAACGAGCCCGGGCACACCACGCGTCTCATGATCGCCGACCGTACCAAAGGGTGGTTTCACCGTAGCGGCGACCGCGCTCACCGGTGATGCCGCGCACCCATTCCACCGCGGAGTCCCTGCTCGACCGCTCCACCACGACCACCGCCTCCTCCGCCAGCCAGCCGTTGTCCGCCAACCCGGCCAGCATGTCGGTGATGTCGGCGGCGGGAAGATCGTACGGCGGGTCGGCGAAGATCAGGTCATACGGCTCGTCCGGCGCCACCGCCAGCGCCCGCGCCACGGTCGTCGGGCTCACCCGTACCCGGTCGGCGACGCCGAGCGCGGCCACGTTGGCGCGCGCGACGCGGACCGCGCGGGCATCGGCCTCCACCAGGAGCACCCGTGCGGCCCCCCGGGAGGCCGCCTCCAGCCCGACCGCACCGGAGCCGGCGTACAGGTCGGCGACGCTGGCGCCGTCGAGGTCGACCATGGTGGCGAGGGTATTGAAGAGC
>JAVHWE010000155.1:0-3326 GCA_032160285.1 Micromonosporaceae bacterium
ATATCTCCCGGGCCGCCGTGACCCAACAGGGCCTGACCGACGTGCGTCGGCTGCTGCGCCAGCGCACCCGATGGGCGCAGGGCAACCTGCAGTGCATCCGGTACGTGCCGAGGCTCTTCAACGCCCGCCGCATCCCCAACAGCGCGCTGGTCGAGATGATGTACTACCTGCTCGCCCCGTGGGCCAACGCCTTCGGCACGCTGGCCGTAGCGGTACTCGCCGCGTTCTCGGTCGGCCGGATCGCCGTCCTGGGGCGCGCCGCGGCACCGCCCGGCTCCTGGCTCCAGCTGTCCGCGACGGTCGGTGTGTGGGGCCTGGCGATGCTCACACCGTTCCTGATGTGGGGCGTGCTGCACCGGGTCCAACTGCGCGACGAGAAGCTGAGCCGGTGCCTGCTCGCGGGGCTGTGCTACCCCGGTTTCCTCTTCCTCGGACTGATCAGCACGTACCGGGCCATCGGGCGTCAGGTCACCGGGCGTAACTCCTGGGCGAAGACTGAGCGGCTGGCCGATGACTGGGAAGCCGACCAGATGACAGAGAGTGACGACGAGCTGAGTCAAACTATCGAGACCGGCCTGCAACCGGCCGGGACCACAACGGTCGCGGTGCAGACCATGAAGGCCGGGGCCAAGGCTCCCGAACCGCCGGTGGTTGAGGCGGACCTGTTCGACGAGGAACCGCCGCCGGTGTCCCAACACCGGTTGGCGCAGGTGACACAGCTCCTCAGCCGGGCCTGACGGACCGGGCACCGCCAGCACCACCCCAGCACCCAGCACGCCCCAAGCACCGTCAACGGCCGGATGCCGATCTGCGGTGGGCACAAGCGCGCCTACCAGAAAGACCGAGGCACCACGATGTCATTGCTCCCCGAAGTACACCTGATCGCCGGTACCCGGCCGGAGGCCATCAAGTTGGCCCCCGTCGCGGCGGCGATGCGGGCCGCGGGCCGGGTCACCCCGGTACTCGTCGCCAGCGGCCAGCACCCGACGATGGTCATCCAGGCGCTTGCCGCGTTCGAGCAGACGCCGGACGTCGTCCTCACCGTCGAGCGGGTCACCGGGTCCCAGCCGGAGCTCATGACCGCGCTGATCCACCAGCTCGACCAGCTCTTCGCCGAGCGCGAACCGGCCGCCGTGATCGTGCAGGGCGACACGACGACCACCCTCGCCGGCGCGATGGCGGCGTTCTGGCGGCACATCCCGGTCGTCCACCTGGAGGCGGGGCTGCGCTCGGGCGACCTGGAGTCGCCGTTCCCGGAGGAGGCCAACCGGCGCATGGTCGGCCAGCTCGCCCGGCTGCACCTCGCGCCGACGTCGCTCGCCGCGACCAACCTCCTCGACGAGTCGGTGCCAGCCGACCGGGTCCTCATCACCGGGAACACGGTGGTGGACGCGGCCCTCGCGGTCGCCGCCCGCGAGCTGCCCTTCACCGACCCGCGCCTGGAGCACGCCGTGGCGTCCGGGCGCCGCCTGGTCCTGGTGACCGCGCACCGTCGCGAGTCCTGGGGCGAGCCGCTCGACCGCGTCCTCGGCGCCGTGCGCACCCTGGTCGCCGCCTACCCCGACATCCACGTGGTGCTGCCGACCCACCCCAACCCGGCGGTACGGATCCAGGTCGAGGCGGGGCTCGCAGTCGACCTCGGCGACGACCCGGCCGACGGTTACGACGCCTCGCGGGTGACGATCACCGACCCACTGCCGTACCCGGACCTGTCCCGGCTGCTCTCCAACGCGTACCTGGTGCTGACCGACTCGGGCGGCATCCAGGAGGAGGCGCCCTCGTTCGGGGTACCCGCACTGGTGCTGCGCGACGTGACCGAACGGGTCGAGTCGCTGCACGCCGGCTGCGCCCAGCTCGTCGGTACCGACGAAAAACTGAGCGTCGTGGAGGCCTCCCGGCTCCTGGACGACCGCAAGCTGCGGGACGCGATGACCGCGGCGGGTAACCCGTACGGCGACGGTCTCGCCGCGATCCGTACCGAGGAGGCCGTCGCGGCCCTGCTCGGACTGGCAGCCCAGCTGCCCCAACCAATGCCCCCGATCCGGGTGGCCCAAGACGCCATGACGGCGGGAGCGGGAGCATGATGCGCAATTCCCTACCGAAGCTGGGCCGCCGCGCGGCGGTCAGCTCGATCGTGGCGGTGGCCCTGTCGGCCTCCGGCGCGCTGAGCCCGGCGATGTCCGCCGCACACGCCGCCACGCCGACGCAGATGACAATCTCGCAGACGCTGTCCCAGCTGAGCGACCTGTGGGCGCAGCAGACCGGGGAGCGGCCCGAGGAGAACACGGAGCGACGGCTCCCGTCGCCGCCGCGGCCGTCGTGGATGTGCCCGAACGAGCGCGTGGTGCTCGGCGGCACCAGGACGACCCGGACCGCCGGCACCACGACCACGACCACGCCGACGTCGACGACCACCGGCGCCACCACGACCGCCACGGGTACCACGCCGGTGGTGACCGCCGCGGCGGTCCCGCCGGGCGCGAAGTCGGGTGCGGGCGCACCCGGTGCCGGTACCGGCAAGACGCTGGTGCTCTACGACAACACCGGTCCGTACTCGTGGCTCGGTGAGGTGTACGGCATCCAGACCATCAACCTGGTCTCGCACTTCGGCGCCTGGACCGCGCACCCGGTCGGCCAGTACACCGCCGGAGAGCTCGCCGGGTTCACCTCGGTCGTCTACGTCGGCTCCACCTACGACGAGCCGGTACCGGTGCCGTTCCTGGACGACGTCACCGCCACCAAGATCCCGGTGACCTGGATGTACGACAACATCTGGCAGCTCACGGCCCGGGACCCGAACTTCACCGCCACCCGCGGCTTCACCTGGAAGGGGTTCGACACCTCGTCGGTGACCGAGGTGGACTACAAGGGCACCGCGCTGACCCGCGACATCCTCAACCAGGGCGGGATCATGGACCATGTGATCACCGACCCGGCCAAGGCGAGCGTCGTGGCCACGGCCAAGCGCGCCGACGGCACCACGTTCCCGTGGGCGGTCCGCTCGGGCAACTTCACCTACGTCGGTGAGATCCCGTTCTCCTACGTCACCCACGACGACCGGTACCTGGCCTTCTCCGACATGTTGTTCGACTCGCTGAACCCGACGGCGGCCACGCGCCACCGGGCGCTGGTCCGCGTCGAGGACGTCGGCCCGGACGCCGACCCGGCCGAACTGCGCGCGGTGACCAACTACCTGTTCAGCAAGAATGTCCCGTTCTCGGTGGCGGTGTACCCGCGCTACCGCGACCCGAAGGGCGTCGACAACGGCGGCCGGGCCACCGACTACATCCTGTCCCAGCGGCCGGCCGTGGTCGCCGAACTCAAGT
>JAVHWE010000317.1:0-12594 GCA_032160285.1 Micromonosporaceae bacterium
AGCAGCGCGAGCAACTGCGCGCGATGCGCAAGAAGGCCGAAGCCGCGGCGGCGAAGGCGCAGCGCCGGTCCCAGGCCGCGGATGACAGGTACGACCAGGCCGTGCTCGCGGAGCTGGTACGCCGCGAGAAGGACCGCGATCTGGCCAACGCGTCACAGTCCCCGACCGCCGACGGCGACCCCCGGCTAGAACCAACGAATCTCGAACCGACGCATGAGGCCCCGGCCGAACAACCCAGCCTCACGGCTGCGAACGACGGCCCGGAGGAGGTCGAGTCGGAGTCGGCCACGGCGTAGAGCCGAGGCATCCGCGCCCGGGGTGTGCCCGGTTCTTCCGGGTATGCCCCGCCGCGCGGGCGGGCGCACCGTACATGTGTGTGCCGCCGACCGGGGCAATTCCACCGATGGCCAACCCATGGTCGGCGATGATCTCGATTTGCGCCCGGTCGTGATCCACGGTGCCGCCCTCGAACGGCGCATCCGCACGACGGTGAGCCGAATACAATTCACCCCGATCGGGTAGTACGCAGGCCATGCGCACCCCCCGCACCATCGCCGTGGTGGCCCATCAACGCAAGACACTCGGCGGCGGCCTGGACGAACTTCGCCGCCGGATCACCGACGCGGGCGTCGACAAGCTGCTCTGGTACGAGGTTGCGACCAGCCGCAAGGCACCCAAACAGGTCCGCAAGGCGGTCAAGGCCGGGGTGGATCTGCTGGTCGTATGGGGCGGCGACGGCATCGTGCAGCGCTCGCTCGACGTACTGGCCCGGTCCAAGGGCGGGTCGAAGATCCCGCTTGCGGTCATCCCGGCCGGTACCGGCAACCTGCTCGCCACCAACCTCGGCATCCCGCACGATCTCGAACAGGCCGTGGACGTGGCGGTGCACGGCAAACGCCGCCGCATCGACCTGGGCCGGCTCGACGGCGAGTACTTCGGCGTGATGGCCGGCGTCGGCTTCGACGGCGCGATGATCCGCGACGCGGACCGCAAGTTGAAGGACCGGCTCGGCAAGCTCGCCTACGTCTGGACCGGCCTGCGCCACGTCAACGGGGAGCCGGCCACCGCGCGCATCACGGTGGACGGCCACAAGAGGTTCGACGACGAGGCCAGCTGCGTGCTGATCGGCAACGTCAGCAAAATCAGCGGAGGGATCAATGCCTTCGAGGACGCCCGGCCCGACGACGGCTGGCTCGATGTCGGCGTGGCCACCGCCCAGGGCGCCCTGCAGTGGGCACGCGCCCTGGGCACCATGGCGGTCGGCCGCTCCGACCAGTCGCCCTTCGTCCGCACCACCCGCGCCCGCCGCATCGACGTGAAGCTCAAGTCCAAGATGGAGTATGAGCTCGACGGCGGCGCCCGCACCAAGACCAAACGACTCTCGGCCGCCGTCGTCCCGGGCGCCGTCAAGATCTGCGTACCTCGCGAGCCGACATCCTGAAGCGCACCCTAACGGGTCCGTGCGGTACCTGCCGCCCAGCCCACGGTGAGGAAGGTGACCATCGCGGCCGATTGTGAATACCAGACGCCGTAGCTATGGCCGCCGGCCGGGTGCGACACCGCGACGGTGACACCGGCCCGACGGAGGAGCACAGCGAACCGGTCTGCCTCGCCCCGGACCGAGCCCCGCATCAGCGCGGTGTCCTCGTCGGCCCCTTCGACCAGAAAGTACCGCTGGCCCGACCCCGGCGCGACGAGTCGGTCCGGGGCATGCGCCGCGTCGTCGTCGAAGACGCCGTCCGGATCATCGGCATGGTAGTACCCCGCGAACGCCGCTACCTGTGTGTACAGGTCCGGATGGCGCAACGCCAGCACCGTCGCGCCATACCCACCCATCGAGAAACCCCCGATCGCGCGTAGCGCGGGCGCACGGCGTTCGGCGCCTTCCACCAGGGCGACCGCCGTCGTGGTGACGAACCGTTCGATCGCGAAGCTACCCCCCGCGTCGTCGCCCCACTCGGTGTCGGTGTCCCCCGCCCGGCCGTCCGGCGCGGCTACCACGAACGGGCGCCCGGTTCGGCACATCTGCCGGTCCAGCAGGCCCGGCAGGTCGCCAGCGGCCACATCGGCCGGATCTCCAGGATAGCCATGCAAAAGGTACAACACCGGCACGGTCGCATCGTCGACGCCGGCTGGGCGGTGCACCCATACCGCGCGGTGGCCGTCCGAAGCACTCGGATCGGGCGCCGAGACCACCGAGTCGGCCCCCGGCCGGCACCCCGCCGACCCGGCCGGTACCGCCGCCGTACTCCCGGGCACCAGGTCGGTCCACGCTCCGATCACCGCTCCCCGCGCGGCCGAGTGATCAACTGCCACCACCACGGCCCCGCCGAGCAGTCCGACCAGTGCGGTGACGACGAGCCGGCGCCACCGCCGGAATCCCGCGCCTCGCCACCACATGAGATCCACCGTAACCACGGCCGGACCGGCGGCACCTCAAAAGATGGTCAGAACTCCGGGTTTTCCCGCTCGGCCGGGTGGGACCGTTATGTCGGGCTTCCGCGCGGTGTGACCGTGGTGACGCCGCAGCCCATGTCGGTGCACAGTTGAGGCAGGATCTGAGCGAAGGCCGCGGCGGCGAACCGCCAGTCGTGGCCGCCCGCGACGGTGAGTTCATGCTGGGTGATGCCCGCGTTCTGCGCGGCGGCGGACATGCGGTGCGCGATCAGGATCGCTTCGGAGTCGGCCGCGCCGGCCGCGAACCAGCCGGTTGTGTTGGGGTATCGGTGGGTGGCGAGCGCCCGGAGCGGGTCATGTGCCTGCTGCGCGCGGCGGGAGCCCCCGAACAGCGCGGTCAACGTGTGGTGTGGTCCGCCGAGACTCGGCTTCGTGTCGCCGCTGAGATCGACGAAGTGCCGGAACATGCCCTGGTGGGTCACCGCCAGATCGAGCGCGCAGGTGCCACCCTCGGAGAAGCCGACAACGCCCCACCTGGCCGGGTTGCGGCGTAGATGCAAGGTGGCGGTCATGAAGGCGGGCACGTCCTCCGTCAGGTAGGTCTCCACGTTGCCCTGCGGACCGTTGACGCACTCGCTGTCCCCGGTGATCGAGCCGTTGATGTCGACCGCGATCAGGACGGGTGCGACGCCGTGATGCGTGGCGGCGTACGACTTGACGGTTGCCTCGGCACCGCCGGCCCGCATCCAGTCGAGCGGCGTTCCCGGTGAGCCTCCGAGCATGATCAGTACCGGCAGGTCCATCGTGACGGAGCGGAAATACACCGGCGGCAGGTACACCACGCCGGCCCGGTGGCGAAAGTGTGAGGACGTACCGGGCGGGTCAAGCGCGACCACGAGCCCGTTCTCCAGCGTCGCCGGCCGCCGCACGGACAGGGCAGCCGTGCTGCCGTAAGCCGTGTGGTCGAATCCGGACAGTGCCCCACCGCTGACAGCATGGTTGTGTCCGAGAAGATCACCGACTTGCGGCCATACTCCGTACTCGTTGTCGATCAGCATCAGCGTGCCCAGCATCGTCAACGGCACCGCCGTGGCGGCGGCGATCCGTCGGAGCCGGCCACGAACCGCGCCACGCTGCGCGCGCAGCACCAGCGGCAGCCCGACCAGCGCCACGAAGACCAGACCGACCCATACCGCGAACGAGGGCGGGTACTCGTCGGTGACCGTGCCGGACAGGTTGAGCATGGCCGCGAGCAGCACCGTCGCCACCGCGGAGCCGGTCGTGATCAGCGGCAACGTCCGGCGCACCCATCGTCGGTCCGTCGACCACCACGAACCGATCAACGCCACCGCACCCAGGCACTCGATCACCACCGCGGCCGGTCCGTTCAACAGCGGTACGCGGTCGAGGCGACCGGCGGCAGCCGCCCAGACCAGCGACCCCGCGGCGCCCAGCGATCCACCCACCAGCCCTGTCGCCACGGGCCGCGCCAACCGCCGGCCCGCACGGACGGCAGTCGCGTCGGTGACCTCACCGCAGCGTCGCTCGGGGACACCCGCCACCGGGGCAGACACGCGACCTTGCGTCAACGGTTCGCCCTCCCCCCATGTCGATGTCCACTGAGCCGGGTCCGTCGTCGGGGCGGAATCGGCCGAACGCTCGCCCGACCGGGCCCGTCGCAGCCCGCCGCCCCGAGCGATGTCACCCATCGCAGCCAGGTGATCACCAACCGCGACGGTCCGGACCAACGACGCGGTACACATTCAGCCAACGGCCACCCACTATGCGGTACCGGGTCAACCCGCGAGGCGGGCCACCTTATATATGCCGGTTCGAACTGCTGTCAGGGTATCCAGTCGGCCGGATCCCTCCTGTACGGCGAATCGGCGGATCATTCGACCCACCGGCCGACGCCGTCCATCCACGGCCAGCTCAAAACGTCACCGCCCATCCGTATCGCCGGGGGGTTTCCGTCCCGCGCGGCGGCTCCTTTCGGGGTCGGCCAGGCACGAGCTGGTCCGACCGGTGCCCCGGGTCGCCGGTCCGCGGCCGGTCTGGTCGCGGGTGCGTTGCCGGGTCGTGATGTGACCGTGGTCGACGAGGTTCTCGCGCAGCAGGTGCGCTACTACCGTAAGCGTGCCGCCGAGTACGACGTGACGGCCTATGGCGATGTGGCCGCCGCGCGGGTCCGCATTGACCGGGTGGTCACCAGGCTGCGGCCGACCGGCCAGGTCCTGGAGATCGCGTGCGGCACCGGCATCTGGACGCAGGCGCTCGCGCGACGGGCAGCCACGGTCACGGCGTTGGACGCGGCACCGGAGATGCTCGCGATCGCTCGCAACGGTGTCGATTCCCGGAACGTGACGTTCCAGGTCGCCGACGTGTTCTCGTGGACGACGTCGGAGCGCTTCGACGTGATCTTCTTCTCCGCATGGTTTTCGCACGTACCGACGAGTCGGTTCGAACCGCTCTGGGGGCGGCTGGGCGGTCTGCTTGCCGACCGCGGCCGGGTTGTTCGTCGACGAGCAGGCCGATGAGCGCGGCAAGGAGGTCTATGCCGCGGATGCCGCGGAGATCGTGCGACGACGGTTGCGCGACGGTACCGAGTTCCGCATCGTGAAGAACTTCGTGGATCCGGAGCAGCTGAGCGCCCGGTTGGGTCAGCTTGGCTGGCGTTGCCGGGTTGACCGCGATGGCCACGACTGGGTCATCGGCGAGGCGCAGTCCGCGCGGTAGCACCCCGCAATGACCAGACGTCTGTCGCAACCTTCACGTGCCACAACGCGCGGCCATCACCGAGCAAGGCACGCACGACGAACTCATCAGCTCCGGGGGCCGGTACGCCACCGCATACCTCGCGCAGGCCAACGCCTACCGGTAGGACGGCAGCGAATCGGGACTGCCCACGATGGACGACGATCGGGCCTCCATGCTGCCGACAAAGATCGGCGGGGCGGTCGGGGCGGTGCGCCCGACAGCTGCAGAGCCGACGCTGGCATCGATGGCGGTTGTGGGGCATCGCCGGCGGCACGAGGGTGCTACCGTGCCCGCTATGGCCGGTTGGGACGGTCCGAAGCGTCGGGCGTTGATTGCCGTCGACCCCATGTCCGTCCGCGACCGGGCCCTGCGCCGCCTGCGTTTCCGAATCCTGCTGCTGATCGGGGTCTTTGTCGTTCCCGGGCTGATAGTGCCGTTGACGCGCCACGTGACCGGCGGCGCGCTCGTCCGCGTTGTGGTGGGTGAGCTGTGTTTCATCGTCGCGATCGGGGCCGGTGTGCTCGCCTCGCGTCGCGACCGGCCGCTACGCCACGGGTTCGGCTGGGTGGGGGTGGCGGCGGCACTGGTCGCCGTGGGCTACGGGTGCTATCAGCTTTGAAAGTCCGACCGGGGCCGGGCCGATGGTGCCCGGATGGGGAGCCTGTGCGTGAGTAACTTCTACGTCAACGCGGAGTACGTCGGCAAGTTCGGCGACCAGGTGAGTCGCGCGAGCGACGACGCCCACGACGGCAAGGACTATGTGGAACGGCGTGGCGAGATCAGTGTCAGCGAGCAGGGCTGGCTGGCACAGCTGGGTGACGCGCACAAGATGATCCAGCAAGCGATCGCCAAGGAACTCGACGGCCTCGCCGAGGCCTGCTCCGGGGGTTCCCGATCGCTGCGGCAGGCCGCCGCATACTACGGGCACACCGACGCGGATGCCGCCGGCACGTTCGACACCACCCTGCACAACTACGCCGACCGCGATGACTACATCACCAGGCACTACGACCATGACGGCGGATGGGTGAACTAGGTGGCACGTATCCCGGGCGAAGACGCGCCACCGACGTTCAACGACGGTGCAGAACCGACCGCCTACCTCAAGCCGATCGGTGAACCCGAAGAGATCAAAGACCCGCTCGCCACCTTCCAGGAGGCCCTCGACACGCTCGACCCCGGCGCCTGGGTCATGAATGCTATCAATGACCTGTTCGGCTCCAACCCGGTCGAGGAGGCGATGGCACGGCTCGGCGGCGACTGGGTCGCCTACGCCAAATGCGCCGAGGCATTCCGCAACCTCGGTGAGTTCTTCCAGGCCGTCGGCTGGAACCTCAAATGGGGCAACGACAGCCTCGACGGCTGGTGGTCGGGCCAGGCCGCCGACGCCGCCTGGATTCACTTCGACACCCTGGCGCAGCACTGTCTCGCGCACCGGGAGGTGCTGCGCGAGATCGCCGACCAGTACGAGACCGCGGCGCGCAGCGCTTTCCACTTCGCCCAGGCCGGCGGACCGATCGCCGCCGCGATCATCGACGCGGCGATCGTGGCCGGCATCGCCGCCGCCGCCGGTACCGCCTCGTCCGAGACGGTGGTGGGCGGCATCATCGGATATGGCATCGCCGGCTTCGAGATCTACGAGATCGGCGAAAAGGTCGACCACCTGTTCCGGCTGATCGGCCTGACCGACGCCACGATCCAGGCCGTCGGCGGCACGCTGGGCAGCATCGTCGGCACCTCACCCGACGTCCTGGCCGGCTTCTCCGGAATCTCCCTCGCCACCTCCGGAGCCGGCCCAACCCTTCCAGGAGGGGCGTCGTGACGGGACCAGAGTCCGAGCTCGACAGCGCGGTGGAGCGCGACCTGCTCGCCGTCGCGCATGGCGATCCGGCCACGGCAAAGACCCTGCGCCAGTCGCTGGACCGGATGACGACCGGTGCCGTCGGGGAGGAGCTCGGCGAAATGGCCCGGGAAATCCTCGCCGGCCGCATCACCCTGCGGGAAGCGGTGTTGAGCTCGGACTACGGCGCGCATGTCCACAACGGATTCGAGCGGTTCCTCGACTACTACCGGCAGCTGGACACCGAGCAGCAGGGGGAGTTGCGTGACTCGGGACGCGCGCACCTGCAGCGCCTCACCGACGAGGACCGCTGAAATGCGACGCGCCGTCGCCTACTCGTGCCGGATGGCCGGACTGCTCCTGTTCGCGCTCTGGCTGACGGTCTATCTGTCGGTCGAATTCGCTGCCGAGGTCAGCGCCCCTGGGCGGCAGCTCCCGGCGTCCGGCGACGTCTACCTGACCGCAATGACCAAGGAAGACATCACCTGCACGATCACGCTGGACGACGGCGAGTCCCGGACCGTCACGTTGTCCAACCACTCCGTACTGCGGTGGGGGTCGGCGGTCGGGACGCGGGTGCACCGTTCGTTTTCCGGGCCGGCGGTCGTTGGATGCACGGGCGGGCAGGTCCACCTCAACGGCGGGCCGCTCGTGGGGCTGTTTCCGTTGGGGGCCACGTTTCTCGTCCCGCTCGGGGCGGCGATCCTGGTGGTGGTGGGTTGGCGCGACCGCTTCCTGCCGCACCGCCGGGTCCGAGCCGACCCGCGGCGAACCGTGCCCTAAGCCACGCGGCGAGCGGCGCTACCGCCCAGCAGAGCGATAGCGCCGCTTACCGTTCGTCGTACGAGTGCTACTGACTTACCTGGTATCTCGTCAGCATGCCCGCCGCGATGTGATCATTGACGTGGCAGTGGTATAGCCAGGTACCAGCGTTGTCAGGCACCATGTCAGCGACCACCATCGATGCCGGCAACAGATTCACCACGTCCATCCGCATGCCACCCACGGTGACGTCGTTGCCGTGCCAGTGCGGGGTGTGCAGGTCGACCTCGGTGCCCATACCCATCACGTACCAACGCACGTGCTGTCCGAGGCGAAGATTGACCATCGGCTGGTTGCCGAACACGTAGCCGTTGATGGAGTGCATGAGATTGGACTCCTGGAACTCCGGATCGGCCACATCAGGCAAGGGCGGTCGAGCGAAGCGTTGAACATTGGCGTCGAGGTACGGGCTCTTGTTCTCGTTCATCACCGAGAACGTCTCGAAGATCTCCCGGTCCACGTCCTTGGGACTACCGTCCGGACGCGCCATACCGCGTGCGGTGATCACGAGCGGACCCATTAGGCCGGCGTAGGTGTCGCCGATCTCGTCGACGTGGGAGTGGTACATCCACATCACCGAGCTGCCATCGTGTGGCCCCGGTCCGGCGCGTTCAGGCACTGACCAGTTGTACGTGTACTGGCCACCGGGCGCAACGGAGTCGTCGGCTTTGTTCGAGCCCGATGTGCCGTCGCTGTACGGCGCACCCTCGCTATCCTTGTCGTACAGCACGCCGTGAACATGGACACTGGTCGGGATCCGGCACGAATTCCGGAAATCAACCTTGATAGTGTCGCCGACCTCGGCCCGGATGACGGGGCCTTGGAGGCCCAAATACGCCTCCGCGTCTGGTCGTGGCACCTGACGGCGAAACGTCGAGTCGGTGTAGGCGCGGTACACGCACTTGAGGTATCTGGATCCGATACGACCGGGACCGTTCTTCACGAAAACATTCGCGTCTGCGTCGAAGGCTTCGCCGGTAATACCATTGGCGCCGGTAGGCGCGTAGTCCCAGACGACCTCCTCGCTACGGATGAAGTAGGTGCGCGCGCGTCCTCCTCCCACACCAACGGGCGCAACGCCGCCCACCTGGTCCCAGTAACTGGCACCGGCCATCGGCGCGGTGCCAGACATGTCCATTCCTGGCATGCTCGAGGATGCCGGAACGATCGAAGTTCCAATCGCGGCCGATGACCTCGACGCCACAACGATGACAGGAAGACCGGCCGCAAGAAGAGCCGCGCCGATACGAATCCGGTTTCGACGGCTTACGGTTATTCGTAACAATGCGACCTCCAGTATTGGTCGGTTTGAGTGGACATGATGACCCCGCGACGAGAGGCTTTGCTCGGGCCTGGTCCGCCGGCCTGACGGCTTTTGACGATGAACCAGCGCGTGTACCAGCACGTTCAGCACCAAAGCGGATGCCCGTGCCGCTACCCGATGAGAGCCGCGATCGTGATTGCGCTAAACCCGTGTGGAAAGACATGAGTACGTGTCCGAACCAACGCGCGGCTGCCTTTCTCGCAAGCCGGCGCTGCGGTTATCGGCCTTACGCCCTAGAGCTTGCCGCAGGGCAAGGTCCATGTATGTCCCCCGACCGGTACTCCGGCCGTCCTTTTGTATCTATAGCGGAGAGATATCTGTCGACTACGCTCCGACATCAAGGCGTGCGCCGGACCGTCACGTTGTCAGCCAGTCCGTACTGCGGTGGGGGTCGGCGGTCGGGACGCGGGCGCACCGTTGGTTTCCGGGCCGGCGGTCGTGGGGTGCACGGGTGGGCAGGTCCACCTCAACAGCGGGCCGCTGGTGCGGCTGTTTCCGTTGGAAGCCATGCTTCTCGTCCCGCTCGGGGCGGCGATCCTGGTGGTGGTGGTGGTGGGGCGGCGCGACGCTTCCTGCCGCACCGCCGCGTCCGAACCAACCCGCCGCGCCACACGGATCGCTGATAACGACGGTCGATTGGTGCCGACCGACCAGCGGCCTACACTGCTCGCGTCACCACGATCCCGGTGCCATCGGTGGCACCCGGACATGGGCTGTGCGTTCGGGAGGCGGCCGGTGCGGGGGATGTCCCAGACCTTCGTGGCCGCGTACCGGCTCGTCGCCGCCGCGCTCGCACTGACCGGCATCGCGCTGCTGTTCGTGGTCGAGCACGGGGGCCTGGGCGAATTCGTGTACTTCACGACACAGGGCAATGTCCTCGCGGGAGGCTGTTTCCTCTGGGGAGCCGTCGCCCATGGGGCACCGCGTCGCGGCTGGGCCGGCCCGTCCACCGTCGTGCGCGGCGGGATCACGCTCTACATCATGGTGATCTTCCTGGTGTTCCACCTGGTCCTCGCGAATCCCGCGAGCGGCTTCGCGGACGACGGCGCGGTGCAGTTCGGCTCGATCCAGAACCTGCTGCTGCACACGGTTACCCCGGCACTCGCGCTGCTGGACTGGATCCTGATCACCGGCGAGCGGCCCCGGTGGCGGTGGGCCGCCGCGTGGCTGGCCTACCCCTTGGCGTACCTGGTGTTCGTCCTCGTGCGCGGAACGCTCGTGCACCGGTACCCGTATCCGTTCCTGGACGTGCGATCCCTCGGGTACCGCGGCGTGGCGATCGTCGCGTTCGGACTACTCGTACTGTTCTGGCTTCTGGGTCTACTCACCGTCGCCGTCCGACGGCCCACCGGCCGGGTACGGTCGCCGTCTCACGCCGCCGCGTCAGCGCC
The DNA here is from genome assembly GCA_032160285.1 of Micromonosporaceae bacterium. Taxonomy (GTDB): domain Bacteria; phylum Actinomycetota; class Actinomycetes; order Mycobacteriales; family Micromonosporaceae; genus Planosporangium. Next base: position 10,532 of record JAVHWE010000317.1, read on the forward strand.
TGACGCGCCGTAGCGTCGGCCTACCGAACTATGGTGGTGACTGCTCGTGGCGGCGGCCCCTCGCGAGTGTGCCGTAGGCGACCCATTCCGGTTGGCCGCTTGGACTGATACCAGCCGTCAACCGCACGCCCAGGACCGCGTACGCGTGTGTCGATGAGGCCTGATGTCCGGCTGCTGCCCGGTGGGCCTGGTTTCTGCGCGTGAGGTGTTGTGCGCGTTCCTCCAGCGCATGTGTCGCCTCGAAGGCCGACGAACCGGTCGCGAGGACCAGGCCGACATAGGCTTCCGGGAGATAGCCGTGCAGCTCCTCCAGGCTGACCAGCGCGATGGCGGCATGCTCGTCCACCGGGCTCGGGTCTGCAGGCACTCAACCAGTGTGGCACGGCGACGGGTGATGAACGTCGGGTCCTATCCTCACCTCGATGTCCGACTCACCCACTGCGCGTTCGTCCGCAACCGCGTGCCGGTACCGCCGGGTTACGGCGTGACGACCACGAGCAGGTCGCCACCGTCGACCTGGGTCACCTTTTCGAAGGCCAGGCGCTCGACGGTACCCCCGATCGGGGTCGTGATCGACGCCTCCATCTTCATCGCTTCGATGGTGGCGACCGCCTGACCGGCTTCGACGCGGTCACCGGTGGCGACGACGATGGTGACGATGCCACCGAACGGCGCCGCCACATGGCCGGGACGGGTCGGGTCGGCCTTCTCGATGGTCGGTGTGTCCGTGGCGACCGACCGGTCGCGTACCGATACCGGCCGCAGTTGGCCGTTGAGCGTGCACATCACCGTGCGCACGCCGCGGTCGTCCGGCTCGCCGATGGCTTCGACGCCCGCGAACAGGCGCTTGCCGGAGTCGATGTCGACGGCGTGTTCGGTGCCGGGGCGCAGGCCGTACAGGAACTCCGCGGTCGGCAGTACCGAGATGTCGCCGTACTGGGCCCGCGACCGCAGGAAGTCCCGGGTCGGACCGGGAAACAGCAGCCGGTTGAGGGTTGCCCGCCGGTCGGTGGCCAGCGCGCTCCGGTCGTCGTCGGTGAGATCCTGCTCGCGTACCGGCACGCTGCGCCCGGCCAGTGCCTTGGTACGGAACGGTTCCGGCCAGCCGCCCGGCGGGTCGCCGAGCTCGCCGCCCAGGAAGCCGATGACCGAGTCGGGGATGTCGAACCGGTCCGGGTGTGCGTTGAACACCTCCGGGTCGGCGCCGACCGCGACGAGATGCAGGGCCAGGTCGCCGACCACCTTGCTGGACGGGGTGACCTTGACGATGTTGCCCAGGATCCGGTTGGCGGCGGCGTACATGTCCTCGATCTGTTCGAACTTCTCGCCGAGGCCGAGCGCGATGGCCTGCTGGCGCAGGTTGGACAGCTGGCCGCCGGGAATCTCGTGGGAGTACACCCGGCCGGTCGGCGAGGGCAGGCCGGACTCGAACGGCGCGTACAGCCGACGAACCGCCTCCCAGTAGGGCTCCAGCGCGCAGACCGCGCCCACGTCGAGGCCGGTGTCACGGTTGGTGTGGTCGGTCGCGGCGACCAGCGCGGACAGCGCCGGCTGGCTGGTGGTACCGGCCATCGGTGCGCTGGCCGCGTCGACCGCGTCGACCCCGGCGTCGATCGCCGCGAGCAGGGTGGCGAGCTGGCCGCCGGCGGTGTCGTGGGTGTGCAGGTGTACCGGTAGGTCGAACCGTTCCCGCAGGGCGGTGACCAGGATCCGGGCGGCCGGGGCGCGCAGCAGGCCGGCCATGTCCTTGATCGCCAGGACGTGCGCGCCGGTGTCGACGATCCGCTCGGCCAGCCCCAGGTAGTAGTCGAGGGTGTAGAGCCGCTCGGTTGGACTGGTCAGGTCGCCGGTGTAGCAGAGCGCGACCTCCGCCACGGCGGTGCCGGTGGCGCACACCGCATCGACGGCCGGTCGCATCCGGGTGACGTCGTTGAGCGCGTCGAAGATCCGGAAGATGTCGATGCCGGTCTTGGCGGCCTCATGCACGAACGCGTCGGTCACCGCAGTGGGGTACGGCGTGTAGCCGACCGTGTTACGGCCGCGCAGAAGCATCTGCAGCGGCA
>JAVHWE010000323.1:0-7814 GCA_032160285.1 Micromonosporaceae bacterium
CCGTCGCAGAAGACCGCGGGGCGCCTCGTCCGCATCTTGGGGTGGTACCTGGGGAGGAACGACCACACCGAATGAATGGGCGAGGGCCCCGCGGAGCCTTATATACCATACGCGTGCGGCGTTTGGATTGTACGTATTGAGATAATAGCCCGGGTCCAGGCGATAGTCACGCCCGCCACGCACACGACCGTAAGCAACGCCAGCAGTCCAGGGCCGCGGTCGCGCGGGGTACCGGACGCGGGGACGACCGGATCGATCGCCACCGCCGAACCGCTCACGCCGGTACCGCCATTGTCCGTCGGTACCCCGTCCGCGCCCAGGTTCGACGTCCCGGCCGATGGTACGCCGGCGGCCTGCGGACCGGTCGGCGAAAGGCCGGTCGACGAGCCGGACGCGCCCGGCGCGCTGATCCCGGGCGGACTCCCCGCCCCGCCCGAGCCCGCGGCGGACCCATCCGGTGCGGCCGGGCCGCCGTTCGCACCGGAACCCGTCGACGCCGAATCGCCGGTCGCATTACCGGTCCCCGATCCGGGCCCGTCCGGTGCGGACGCGGGCCGCCCGTGGAAGCCGGCGCCGGTGCCATCTGAGCCCCCGCCGCCGGCGGCGGCGTTGTCGACGCCGGTCGCCGCAGGACCGTCATTGGGCACCGACATCGGCCCTACCGATCCCGACCCGGCCACGGTGACCGACACCGGGCTGAACCTGGCAGCCATGTCGTCGTCACAGGCGAAGGTCATGGATACCGATATGGGGCCGCGGTGGAACGTCACCGGCACGGCCTCGTCCGGCTCCACCGTGACCGCCTCCTGTCCGTCGATGCGCAGCGCGGACGTGCGGTCCAGCCGGTTGGCGAACAACACCCGTGTCTGCGGCGGTACCGCCAGTTCGGACACGCTCGGTGTCGACTCACAGACCGTTTGATCATCCGTCACACCGCCGGTGAAGTTCACGGTCAGGCTCGGGGCGGCGAACGCGGGGGCGGCGTCGAGGGTGAGGCCCGCGGAGAGGGTGAGGCCCGCGATAATGGCGCCCGCCGCGAGCATGATGGCCTGGCCGGCGGCCCTTTGATATCCAGACAACGTAATATCCACATCTTCTGGTGTAAGCCGGTGGACCGGCGCACAACATGGTCGGGGTCTATCCGGGGTAACGACATTTCTGACTGAGCGGTGACGCACGCGATGACGTGCGTCATGTTGTCGGCGGCTCGTCGTAGGCTCGCCGCATGCGTATCGGAGCCCACCTCGACGCCGCCGACCCGCTCGCGGGGGCTGCCGCCCGGACGGCCGACGTGGTGCAGTTCTTCCTCACCGACCCGCAGGCCTGGGAATCGCCCAAGCCCCGCGCCGACGCCTCCGACCTGCGCGCCAGCGAGATCGACATATACATCCACGCGCCGTACCGGATCAACGTGGCGACGCTCAACAACCGGATCCGGATACCCAGCCGCAAGCTGCTGATGGCCCACGCCGGTGCCGCCGCCCAACTCGGTGCCCGCGGGCTGATCGTGCACGGCGGGCACGTCGGCAAGGGCTCCGACGTCGCGGTCGGCTTCGACAACTGGCGCAAGACCTTCGCGTACGCGGCGGAGGCGGGTGGATTCGCGACGCCGATCCTGATCGAGAACACCGCCGGTGGCGACAACGCCTGTGCCCGGCGGCTCGACGCGCTGTCCCGGTTGTGGGACGCGATCGGGGAGTACGACGTCGGTTTCTGCCTGGACACCTGCCATGCCTTCGCCGGCGGCGAGGATCTGCTCGACATCGTCGACCGGGTCAAGGCGATCACCGGCCGGATCGAGCTGATCCACGCCAACGACTCGCGGGACCCCTTCGACTCCGGCCGGGACAGGCATGACAACCTCGGACACGGCACGATCAACCCTGATCTGATCATCGCCGTGGTCCGTGCGGCCGGGTGCCCGGTCGTGGTGGAGACGCCGGGCGGTACGGACGGGCAGGCGGCCGACATCGCGTTCCTGCGCGACCGGCTCTGACGTGAGGCGAGGAATGAGCACCGAGCACAGCCACGACAGCGCGTCCGCCGAGCCCCCGGCGGCAGCCGAAACCGCCGACAATTCGGACGACTCCGCGACCGTCGCCACCGGGGACGGCGGCGGCCCCGTCGCTACCGGGGACAGCGGCCCGGTAGCCACCGGGGAGGCCGACGGTGTCACCACCGGGGAGGCCGGTTCTGCCTCGGCTCCGCCGACGACCGTGGCCACCGTGTCCGCGGCCGCCACGCCGACCGTCGCGGAGGTCGCCGATGCCGAGCCGGTGGACCCGTGGCACGCGTTCGGGCCGGCGGCGGGTGGACAACCGGGTCTTTTCGGACGCTGGGCCGGCCGGACCGGCCGGCTGTTGGGGCATGAATGGCTGCTCGCCAGCGTCCTCGGCCTGCTGGTGTCGATCGCGATGACCTGGCCGTCGGCGCTACGCGCCCGGGATACGATCCCGGAGGATCTCGGCGATCCCCAATTGGTGACCTGGATTCTGGCCTGGCCCGGCCACGCCGTCACCACCGATGTGACGAAGCTGTGGCACGCGAACCCCTTCTACCCCGACCGGTACTCGTTCGCGTTCACCGACAGCCTGCTGGGGTACCTGCCGGCCAGTCTGATCGGCAGCGGCTGGGGTGCCGCGATCGTCCGGTACAACGTGTTGTTCATCTTCGCGTTCGCGCTGGCCTCGGTCGGGGCGTACGCGCTGGTCCGCCAGCTCGGCGCGGGCCGGCTCGGCGCCGCGGTGGCCGGCGTGGCCTTCGCGTACGCGCCGTGGCGTTACAGCCAGGCCGGCCACCTGCACATCCTTTCCAGCGGCGGGATCGTGTTGGCGCTGGCCATGCTCGCGCGCGGCCATGGGCTGTCGCTGCGCGATTCCTACCGTCGCGACCGCGTCCGGCCGGTCTGGGCGCTCGCCGGCTGGCTGGTCGCCGGCTGGCAGATCACCATCGGCTTCGGGATCGGCATCGTGTTCGGCTACCTGCTGGCCGGCTGTGTACTGGTCGGTCTGGTGGCCTGGCTGTGGCGCCGCTGGCGGTTACCCCGCCGGCTGGTGATGTTCGACCTGGCCGGAATGCTGGTGTTCGGTGGCGTGACGGCGTTCATGCTCTATCCGTACCTCAAGGTGTTGTCGATCTACCGGAACGCGACCCGGAGCCTGGCCGACGTGGCGCTGTACTCGCCGCCGCCGCGCGGGCTACTGGTCGCGCCGCCGGAGTCGCTGCTCTGGGGCGATGTGCACGCCACCGTCCGCGGCAGCCTGCCGTCCCCGGCCGAGATGACGCTGCTACCGGGCTTCGCGCTGTACGGCCTCGCGGTCGCCGGCCTGGTGATATCGGCCTGGTCGGTACGGGCGCGGATACTCCTCATGGCCGGCGTGGTGGTATCGATGATCTGCGCGCTCGGCACCCACGGCCCGTTCGACGGTTGGCTCGGCTACACCGCCCTGTACCACCTGCCCGGCTTCAACGCGCTACGCACGCCGGGCCGGTTGATCATGGTGACCACCCTGTTGCTGGGCATTCTGGCGGCGGGGGCGCTGACCGATCTGAGCCGTCGCGGCGTGCGGGTACGCGGCAACCGGGTTCCGGGCCGGCCGGAGACGTTCCTGCGGATCGCCATGGTGATCCCGCTGGCGTTGGTGGTCCTCGAGGGCGTCAACACGATGCCGCACCCGATCGCGCCCCCACCACCGGCCGGTTTCGGCAAGGTGGCGGGCCCGCTGGTGATCCTGCCCCAGGATGAGCACACCGACCCGCTGTACATGGCGTGGAGCACCGAGGGATACGTGCCGATGGTCAATGGTCTCAGCGGGTTCACCCCGCGGGATCAGGTGCCGTTACGCACGGCGTCGTCGCATTTCCCGGATCCCGGGAGCATCGCGCAGCTGCGCGCGGCCGGCATCAGAAGCGTCGTGGTGCTCCGCAACCGGGTGACGAACCAGGCGCTGCTGACCGCACCGGTCGACGAGCTCGGTATCCGGCGCGACGATCGTGGCGAGATGATCGTCTATACCCTCAGCCCCTAGCCTCGGCCAGCTCCGCAGCCGCCACCTCGGCCGGCCCGACGCCGGCCGAGGTGCGGTAGGGGCCGGTCTCCGGCGCGTCGTTGAACGGCCCGCCGTCGGGGTCTGCGTCGTACGTCTGCCGTACCGGGTCGCGTTCCGGGCGCAGGACGTCACGGACCACGTACCAGATCAGGACACACACCGTGATCAGTCGCCCGGCCGACGCGACCACGAAGACCCACTCCGGGATGACCGTCCGGCCGGACGCGTTCATCAGCTCGGCGTAGAACGCCACGAAGTAGCCGACCTCAGCCACCTGCCAGGCGAGAAAGGCACCCCAGCGCGGCCGGGCCAGCACGGCCAACGGCAGCAGCCACAACACGTACTGCTGGGACCACACCTTGCCGACCACCAGGAAGCTCGCCAGAATCAGGAAGGCGAGCTGCCCGACCCGTGGGCGGCGCGGTGCCGCGAGGGTCAGCCAGACGATGCCGGCGCACGCGACCACGAACAACATCAGGTACATCGTGTTCAGGGTCCCGTGTCCGGGGTCGCGGTCGAGCGCCTGGAACAGGCCCAGCCCGTACCGGTCGTTTCCCAGCGGGAAGTGGGCGCCGATGTACCAGAGGGTGCCCCAGTCGATGCCCCGGGTGCTGTTGAGCTTCCAGAACTCCCGCCACGCCTGTGGGTATCCGATGACCACCGGGGCGTTGACCACGACCCAGGTGATCAACGCGGCGCTGACCGTGTTGACCAGATCGCGCCAGCGGCGGGTACGGAGGGCGAGCGCGAACAGCGCGCCGACCATCAGGAGGGGATAGAACTTCGCGGCGGTGGCCAGCCCCAACATGAGTCCGGCCAGCCCGGGTCTGCGCCTGGCCCAGAAGTACAGGAAGAAACAGCTCAGCGCGACGGCGAGCAGATCCCAGTTGACGGTCGCGGACAAAAACAGCGCCGGCGACAGGGCGAACAAGGCGACGTCCCAGGGTCGTCGGCGCCGTAACGCGAGGAGCACGGCCACGGTGGCGACACCCAACGCGCCCAGCACGAGGGCGTTGAGGTCATAGAAGCGCTGCGCCTCATTGGTACCGGGGTGGCTGGTCGCGTACGCGTGCACCGGCAGGCCGAGGACACCCATCAGCGCACCGGTGAGCACCGGATACTCGACGTTGTGGTCGACGTAGGGCACGTCGCCCTGCGCCAGCCCCTCCGAGTAGTACAGGGCCAGCACATCGGTGTAGCAGAAGTGCTTGTACTGCGGCAGGTCGGAACCCCAGGCCCCGTCCCGGCACGGCGACTTCTGCACCCAGTGCAACGACAGCAGCAGGCAGGCGAGCGCCAGTACGATGCGGGCCGGTGTCCAGAACCGGGGGCCGCCGAACCTGGTCCGCGACGGCCGTACCGCATGCTCCCCGAGCGGGCCGCCGATCGCCTCGGACATGCCACGGACGAACGGGTCCGAGTGGGTCGGCTCGTCGACCGGGCCTGACCCGTCGGGCGGGCCGCCGTCGCCGCCGGCCACCCCACCGGACGATGGGTACGGGTCGGGGGCCACCGCCGCGTTCGCATTCATGGAAGGCATCCTGCCCGATCCCGACGTGCGCGGGTGGTGCGCACCCGCCCTGGACGTGCCCGGGCGGCGCGCGCCCACCCGTCATGGTCGGACGCGACGGTCAGCGTCGCCTCAGTGGAGGACTGGGGGCGACGGTCGGCAGCAGGCCGCCGCCGTTGCCATTTCCGTTGCCATTTCCGTTGCCATTCCCATTGCCGTTGCCGTTCCCGTTGCCGCCGCCCTGGCCGCCCGGGTCGGTGCAGAAGATCGCGATGGTGCACTGGCCGTTGTTGTCACCGGATGACTGGTTGGCATCCGGTGGGGCCTGAGCGTCCCCGGCGGAATCATCGCCGACGTTCTTCGCGGCCGGGAAATTGGTCTTCGGCATGCCGGCCGTGGCGACATCCATGTACGTCTTCCAGATCTTGCCCGGCCCGGTCGAGCCGAACATGGGCGACTTGCCGATGGTGATCGGCACACTGTCACCCTTGGTGGCGCCCATCCAGACGGCCGTGGACAGCCCGTAGAACTGGGGCTTCTTGGTGAGATCCGGGGCCAGGTACCCGACCATCCAGGCATTCGAGTTGCCGTCGTTCGTGACGTCCTTCGCGTCCGACGACGCCTGCCAGGTACCGGTCTTGGCGGCCGCCGGGTGCCCGGTGATCTGGAGGCCCTTGCCGGTGCCCGTCTGCAGGACCTTCTGCAGCGCGAACGACTCGTCGTCGGCCATCGCCTGTTTGTACCCGGGGATCTGGGTCGGCTTGAAGGTCTCCCGGTAGACCAGCGCGGAACCCCGGTACACCTGGGAGACGAAGTGCGCGTTGGCCGTCGCGCCACGGGCGGCGATGCTGGCCAGGCCGCTGGCGTGGTCGAGGACCGTGATCGCGTACTGGCCGATGCCGAGCCGCCCGTCGTTGAGATCGCCGGTCACGTCGCCGGTCGGGCTCAGGTCGTACCGGATCGGCGTGGGCTTGTCGAGGTTCCAGATGTGCTTGAGGCCGGCGTCCCTGGCGAACGACAGCACGTTGGTCGGCCCGACCTTCACCGTCACGTCGTAGAACGGGACGTTCAACGACTCGGCCGTGGCCTCCCACAGCCGGCAGACCTTGCCGCTCGCGCAGCCGGTGGCCTGCTCGGCATTGTGTATCTCGATATTCTGCGGGTACTTCTTGGACGGTGGGGCGTCCCAGAACGAGTTGATGGAGATCCCCGACTTCAGCGCCGCACCGAGGGTGTAGACCTTGAACGACGAGGCCGCGCGGTGCCGGCCGAAGCCCTGCAACCGGTCCGGGTCGCACTTGGGTTCGTCGCTGCCGCATGTGGTCAGGACCGAGTCACGCCACACGCCGGCCTGGTCGGGCTCGCCACCGCTGCGCCCGCCGTAGTAGGCCTTGACGCGTCCGCTGTAGGGCTCCACCGAGACGATGGCCGCGGCGACCTTGTTGTCCTCGGGCTTGACGCCCGGCACCGCTCCCGCCTTCGCGGCGGCCAGCGGCGAGCCGATGGCGGCACCGCTGCCGAACTTCTCGGCCGCCGCCTGCATGGCGGGGTCGATGGTGGTGACGATCCGGTACCCGCCGGTCTTGACGTCCGGAAAGAGCTTCCTGCCCTTGGCGTCGGTGGCGTGGGTCAACTCGTCGATCACGTTGTGCAGGATGTTGCCGGTCGGCTTGTCCGCACCCCACTGCGCCGAGTACGCCGGATCGTTGGCGTCGTACTTCTTCATGGCGGGGTAGGTCAGGGCGGCCGCCTCGGCCGCCGTGATGAACTTCTGTTGGACCATGTTCGGCTTGATGTAGCCGTTGAACCGGGCCAGCGCGGCTGCCGGGTTCACCGTGCCGTCATAGGTGCTCAGGCCGCCGGGCCCACCCGCGGGATCCTTGATCATCGCCGCCAGCGCCATGCCCTCGCCGACGTTCAGGTCCTTGGCGTGCTTACCGAAGTAGGACTCCGCCGCGGCCTCGATCCCGTACGACTGCCGTCCGAAGTAGACGGTGTTCAGGTACGCGGTGATGATGGCGTCTTTGGGGTAGTCATCACTGAGCTTCATCGCCATCACGGCCTCCCGCAGCTTCCGGGAGTACGTGATGCCCTTCAGATCCGCGATCTGGCGGGCGTACTGCTGGGTGATCGTGGAGGCGCCCTGCCGGTTGCCGCCGGTGACGTTGTTCCAGGCGGCGCGCAGGATGCCGGTGTAGGACACGCCCGAGTTGTGGTAGAAGTCCTTGTCCTCGGTGGCGACGACCGCATTCTTG
>JAVHWE010000334.1:0-9162 GCA_032160285.1 Micromonosporaceae bacterium
GCCCAGAAGGCCCGGGACGCACAGAAAGCCCGCGAGGAGATCACGGTCGAGGCGTTGCCCCGACGCCGGCCGAATGAGCAGTCCGCGGCCGGTTCGCGGTCGCGCCAACCCGGCCCGCCAGACCCGCCGTCAGGGCCCACCGAACCGGTCGATCCCGAGGCGATCCGGACCCGGCTGTCGGCGCTGGCCGAGGGCGTCTCGGCCGCGATGCGCCGCGGCAACCCACCCAATTCGGCTAAGGATCGATGAGTACATGCAACAACAACAGCACGCCGCCGGCCTGGACTGGTTGCTGGCCAGCTTCGCCCGCCAGGTCCCCGACGTCGCGCACGCCATCGCCGTCTCCGGCGACGGGCTGCGGCTGGCGACCTCCGCGGACCTGCCGGTCGACATGGCCGACCAGCTGTCCGCGGTGATCAGTGGCCTGGCAAGCCTGTGTGCCGGCAGCGCCCGGCTGATGTCGGCCGGCTCGGTTCGACAGACGATCGTCGACATGGACGGTGGCGTGATGCTGGTGATGAACGTCGGCAACCGGGCGCTGATCGGGGTGCTCGCCGCACCCGGCTGCGACCTCGGACAGATCGGGTACGAGACGGCCATGCTGGTACACCGGGCGGCTGACGTGCTCGATCCGGCGACACGTCCGGACGGGACACACGGATGAGACGATTTGCGCTGGTCGTCGCCGTGACGATGGCCGCAGCCCTGGCCGGCTGCGCGCAGGGCGGCGGGCCGCACCGCTGGCATGACGGACGGCTCTTCGTCGCCACCGGGAACACCAGCGGCGTCTTCTACCAGTTCGGCGGCGGCTACGCCGACCTGATCAGCCAGTACCTGCCGGGGTACGAGGCGCGGGCCGAACCGACCGGCGCGTCCGGCGACAATGTGGCCCGGATCGTATCCGGCGACATGGACGTCGCCCTCTGCAACGGCGACACCGCCGCCGACGCCGCCATCGGGCACGGCGCCTACCAGGGCAAGCCGCTTCCGGTACGGGCGCTCGCCCGGCTGTACCGCAACACGATGCAGGTCGTGGTGCGCGGCGATCAGAACATCCACGCGATCGCCGACCTGCGCGGCAAGAGGGTCTCCACCAGTACCCTCAACTCCGGTACCGACGTGCTCGCCGGCCGGATGCTGGAGGCGGCGGGTCTCAACCCCGACTCCGACATCCGCCGACTGCGGCTGTCGCTGTCGGAGACGGTCAACGGCATGCGATCCGGTACCGTCGACGCGCTGTTCTTCACCGGTGGCCTGCCGACGCCGGGTATCACCGATCTGATCGACAGCGCTCCCGGCAAGTTCGTGGTGCTGCCGACCGCCGCGCTGCTCAGCGCGCTGCAGTCGAAGTTCGGCCAGGCGTACACGGAGGCGCCCATCGGCAAGGCCGTTTACCACACGCCCGCCGACATCGACACCATCGTGGTTCCGACCATGCTGCTGGTCTCGGCCACCATGCCCGACGACCTCGCGTTCCAGCTGACCCGGCTGCTCTTCGTACACCAGAGCGAGCTGGCCAAGGTGCACCCGGAGGGTGCCAACTTCGACCTCGCCAACGGGCCCAAGACCGACCCGGTACCGCTACACCCCGGCGCCGTTCGCTATTACCGCGGCAAGTGATGTCCCACCGCGGCCCCGCCGCGGCGAGTGAGGCCGCACCGCGGCGGGTGACGCCCGACGACCGGGGAACCCGCCGCGCCCGCGGACGCTGATGCCGACGCCTTTTGCGACCGGTGTTGGCACGGAGAGCAAACAGCGGCATTCTCAAACGATGGGAGCAGCCGCGGTCGGCCCGGTCGGGGTGAATCCGTGGTTGGCGCTGGAGTCCGGCGTCGATCCGTCGGAACGGGTCGGGGTGCTGCGCCACGCGCACTCCACGTTTGTGGCGTCCGGCACGCACGCCGATCCGGTCCGGCGGTTGGTCACCGCGTCGTGGCGGCGGTCGGCGCGCGCGCACGTCGACCCGGATGCCAGCGCGGCGCCGATCGACCTGGTCGACGCCGACCTGGCGACCTACCGGGCCGGACATCCGTTGGCCCGGGTGTTGCCGCTACTGCGCGAGGTGCTGGCCGGCACGTACGACACCGGCGAGGAGCTGATGGCGGTCAGCGACGCGGCCGGAAGGCTGTTGTGGGTGGAGGGCGAGCCGGCGGCTCGCCGCCGCGCCGAAAAGATCAATTTCGTCGCCGGCGCGTGGTGGGACGAGCGGCATATCGGCACCAACGCGCCGGGCACCGCGCTCGCCATCGACCACGCGGTACAGATCTTCGCGGCCGAGCACTTCAGCCTCGCGGTGCAGCCGTGGACCTGCTCCGCGGCCCCGGTCCACGACCCGGCGACCGGTCGGATCCTCGGCGCGGTTGACCTCACCGGCGGCGACCAGGTGGCCAATCCGCACAGCCTGGCACTGGTACAGGCGGCGGCGCGGATGGCCGAGACGTTCCTGTCCCGAAACCCCGACCCAGGGGTACCGGCGGGTCCCCCGGCGATCAGCCTGAACGCGCTCGCCCGCGACGAAGCCACCATCCGCGGGAGCGGCCGCGGCGAAACCGCCATGCGCGGTCCCGGCCGCGACATCGTCCTGTCGCCACGGCACAGCGAGATCGTGGTGCTGCTGGCCTGCAATCCGGGCGGGCTCACGGGTGACCGGCTCGGCCTGGAACTGTACGGTGACGAGCTCAACCCGGTCACGCTGCGCGCCGAACTGTCGCGGCTGCGGCGCCTGCTCGGTTCGCGGGTGCTCGACTCCCGCCCGTACCGGCTGCGCGTCGACGTGGACGCCGACTTCCTGACCGTCACGCCGTTGCTGGAGGCCGGCGCGGTACGCGAGGCGCTGGCCGCCTACCGTGGGCCACTGCTGCCGAACTCGCAGGCGCCGGGAGTGGTGCGGCTGCGAACGCTGCTGGATCAGCGGGTCCGCGCCGCCCTGCTGGCCAGCCCGGATCCCACGCTGCTGGACGCCTGGGCTCACGGCCGGGCCGGCACCGATGATCTGGCGGTGTGGGAGGCGCTCGCCGCGTCGCTGCCCCAAGGGTCGACGCGTCGGGTCCTCGCCGAGGCCCGGGTCGGCGCCCTCATGGTCGAGTACGGGCTGACCCCACATCTCCGGCGCGCAACGTCGTTGCAACGTTTCCGACCGTAGCGTCGCGGCGTAGCTGTCCCGCAGCCATGGCGGACAGTCCGACGTTCGGGAGGTTGACCGCATGACCAGATATGCAGCACCGGGGCAGGACGGTGCCGCGATGACCTACCAGTCGCGCTACGACCACTGGATCGGTGGCGAGTTCGTCGCACCGGCGCGGGGCATGTACTTCGAGAATCCGACACCGGTCACCGGCCAGCCGTTCACCGAGGTCGCCCGCGGTACGGCCGAGGACGTCGAGCGGGCCCTCGACGCCGCGCACGGTGCCGCGCCGGCGTGGGGGCGGACATCGGCCGCCGAGCGGGCGAACATCCTCAACAAGATCGCCGACCGCATGGAGGCGAACCTCGAGGCCCTGGCGGTCGCCGAGACCTGGGACAACGGCAAGCCGATCCGGGAAACGCTGGCGGCCGACATGCCGCTGGCCATCGACCACTTCCGGTACTTCGCCGGTGCCCTGCGCGCACAGCAGGGTTCACTGTCCGAGATCGACGACGACACCGTCGCGTACCACTTCCACGAACCGCTCGGCGTCGTCGCGCAGATCATCCCGTGGAACTTCCCGATCCTGATGGCCACCTGGAAGCTCGCCCCGGCGCTGGCTGCCGGCAACGCGGTCGTCCTCAAGCCGGCCGAGCAGACCCCCGCCTCGATCCACTTCTGGATGAGCCTGGTCGCCGACCTGCTGCCGCCGGGCGTGATCAACATCGTCAACGGGTTCGGCGTGGAGGCGGGCAAGCCGCTGGCCTCCAGCCCCCGGGTGGCCAAGGTGGCGTTCACCGGTGAGACCACGACCGGGCGGCTGATCATGCAGTACGCGAGCGAGAACATCAAGCCGGTCACCCTCGAACTCGGCGGCAAGAGTCCGAACATCTTCTTCGGCGACGTGTCGTCGGCCGAGGACGACTTCTACGACAAGGCGCTGGAGGGCTTCACCATGTTCGCCCTCAACCAGGGCGAGGTCTGTACCTGCCCGTCGCGGGCGCTGATCCAGCAGAGCCACTACCACGACTTCCTGGCCGCGGCGGTGGCCCGTACCGAGAAGATCACCAGCGGCCACCCGCTGGACACCGAGACGATGATCGGCGCGCAGGCGTCCAACGACCAGCTGGAGAAGATACTGTCCTATCTGGACATCGGGAAGCGGGAGGGCGCGACGGTACTGACCGGCGGTCAGCGCCTCGAACTCGGCGGCGAGCTGGCCGGTGGGTACTACGTCCAGCCGACCATCTTCGAGGGCAGCAACGACATGCGCGTGTTCCAGGAGGAGATCTTCGGTCCAGTGGTGTCGGTCGCGCAGTTCACCGACTTCGCCGACGCGATCAAGATCGCCAACGACACCCTGTACGGCCTCGGCGCGGGCGTGTGGAGCCGCGACCTGAACACCGCGTACCGGGCCGGCCGGGCCATCCAGGCCGGGCGGGTCTGGACGAACTGCTATCACGCGTACCCGGCGCACGCCGCGTTCGGCGGGTACAAGCAGTCCGGTATCGGCCGCGAAAACCACCTGATGATGCTGGAGCACTACCAGCAGACGAAGAACCTGCTGGTCAGCTACTCCGCCAAGAAGCTCGGATTCTTCTAGGAGGACGAGCATGCCCACCGAACCCACCGCCGGGCGGCCACCGTCGCGGGTGGACCTGACGCCCGCCGCCGCCGACCTGCTCCGCCGGCTGCACGGTACCCACGGGTCGTTGATGTTCCACCAGTCGGGCGGCTGCTGCGACGGCAGCTCGCCGATGTGCTTCCCGGAAGGTGAGTTCCGTACCGGCGGCTCCGACGTCCTGCTCGCCGAACTGGCGGTGGACGGTGTCGACCGGCCGGTGACGTTCTGGATGTCGGCCAGCCAGTACGAGCTGTGGCGGCACACCCACCTCACCGTGGATGTCGTCCCGGGGCGGGGCAGCGGCTTCTCGCTGGAGGCGCCGGAGGGTGTGCGGTTTTTGATCCGGTCGCGGCTGCTGACCGCCGACGAGGCGGACGGACTGCCGGCCGCCCGGACCGGCGGCGGCCCGGACCACTGAGCCCACCGCGGGCCGGGCGTCGCGTCATGCCATATGACGTCGACGGCCCGGCATCCGCGGTGGCGGCGCGAGGCATCCGCCGCGACGGTGTGCGCGATCCGCGGTGGCGGGTACCGGCCTCAGAACCGCATGATCTCGATGAGCTTCGCGGCGACGTCCGCGGAGCCCGCGACCGCGGCCCGCTCCAGTACCTTGCTGATGCTCGGCGACGCCTCCCGACCGGTGACCCGGTGTACCGGCTGGTCGAGCCAGCCGAAGAAGCGGCGTTGGATCTCGTCGGCGAGCCACCCGCCGTAGGACGTGCCGACGGGGCCCGGCTCGGCGATCAGCACGGCGCTGGTCTTGCGGATGCTCGCGCCGATGGTGTCCCAGTCGATGCTGGCCCGGTCCAGCCAGCGCAGATCGATCACCTCGGCGTCGACGGTGCCGAGCGTCTCGACGGCGTGCAGCACCTGGGCGACCATCGCGAGGTACGACAGGACCGTGACGGCCCCACCGGTGCGCCGGATGGCGGCCCGGCCGACCGGAATGCAGTAGTCCAGATCGTCGACCGGCCCCTCGCCGGTCGAGGCGTACAGCTCGACGTGCTCCAGCACGACAACCGGGTCCGTGCAGCGCAGCGCGCTGTTCATCAGGCCCACGTAGTCGAACGGCGTGGTCGGCGCGACGATCCGCCAGCCGGGCGAGGTGGCGAAGATCCCGGCCGGGTCCATCGAGTGCTGCGAGCCGTACCCGGTACCGGTGGCGACCTTGCTGCGCAGCACGAACGGCACCGCACCGTCGCCGCCGAACATGTGCCGCGCCTTGCCGATCTGGTTGAACAGCTGGTCGGCGGCGACCCACATGAAGTCGGCGTACATCAGTTCGACGACCGGGCGGAACCGGCCGTCGAGCGCGATACCGCCGCCGAGACCGGTGAACGCGTTCTCACTGATCGGGGTACCGAGGACGCGGTCCGGATAGGACTCCCGCAGGCCGCGGGTCGCCCCGTTGGTACCGCCGCCCAGGCGGTGCACGTCCTCCCCCAGCACCACAATGGACCCGTCGGTGGCCATCCGGCGGTCCATCACGCCCGCCACCGCGTCGATGAACTTCATTGTCCGCAGTCGGCCGGTGAACGAGTCGCGGTCGGCGAGCGGGGCGTCGGCGAACTCGCTGAGATCCCCCCGGACCCCGATGTCGGCGAAGGCCGGGTCCGGCCACTCGGCCGGCCGGATCCGCCGCTCCCCCGGCTTGCCGCCCGCCACCGCTTCGAGCAGGACCGCCCCGGTACCAGCCATGATCTCCCGCGCCGCGGCGGTCGCGGCGGCCACCCGGTCGGCGGACAGGATGCCCCGACGCACGAGGTGCGCGGCCACCCGGTCGATCGGGTCCCGCGCGCGCCACCGGGCCTCCTCCTCCCTACTGCGGTACCGGAAGGCGCTGCCCGGCAACGGGCCGTTCTGGTGGAAGTACCGGTAGGTGTCGGCCTCGACCAGTGTCGGGCCGTGACCGGCGCGCATGTGCGCGAGGGCCTCCCGCATGGCGAGGTGCACGGCCAGCGCGTCCATTCCGTCGACCCGCCAGCTGGCGATGCCGAAGCCGGGCCCACGGGCCGACAGCCGGGGCTCGCCGGTCGCCTCGGTGACGCTGGTCGACACCGCGTACTGGTTGTTCTCGATGAAGAAACAGATCGGCAGCCGCCACGCGGCCGCCAGGTTGAACGTCTCCAGGGTGGAGCCGATGTTGACCGCCCCGTCGCCGAAGTAGGTCACCGCCACGGCGTCCGTGCCGGCCTGCCGGTTGGCCCAGGCGAAGCCGGCGGCCTGCGGTACGCCGCCGCCGACGATGGCGTTGGTACCCATCGCCCCGGCCTCCTTCCACCGCAGGTGCATCGACCCGCCCCGGCCGTGGCTGTACCCCCGCGACAGGCCGCAGATTTCGGCGAGGGTCCGCAGCAGCACGGTATGGATGTCGTCGGAGAGTTTGTCGGTGAGGTCGAAGCCCTTGGGCGCGACATGCGCCAACGCCTTCGCGAGAAACTGGTGGTGCCCGCGGTGCGAGCCGTTGACCACGTCGTCGCTGGTCAGGGCGAGTACCGAGCCGACCGCGCCGCCCTCCTGGCCGATGCTCGAGTGGGCCGGGCCGTGCACCAGCCCGGCGCCCGCGAGTTCGAGCACGTACTCCTCGAACGTGCGGATCAGCACGAGCTGGTTCAGCATCGTCGTAAGCAGTGCTGGGTCGGCGGCGTCCCAGTCGGCGTCGGTGGCGGTCAGTTCGACCCACGGTACGGCGGGGTCGAGCGGCCGGTGGTCGGTCATGACGGGCTCCGCAGGGGTTGACGAATTCCCAGCGTGCCACAAGATTGGATCCACATCCTAGAGCCGATGACGTGTATCCCCGGATTGGCATGCCAGAATGTTGGGTTTGGGATCCATTTACCGTTTGAAGGGGGCACCGCCGATGGCCCTGCCCGGCCTGCGCCGCCTCGACCACGTGGGCTTCACCGTTCCCGATCTCGACGCGGCGACGAGCTTCCTGGTCGACGTGCTCGGCTGCGAGTACCTGTACCCGCTGGGACCGTTCGCGGCCGACGACGACTGGATGAGCGAGCACCTGAACGTGCACCCCCGGGCCGTCATCGGGCAGAACCGGTTCTTCCGCTGCGGCGGGCAGGCCATCTTCGAGGTCTTCGCCTACACCGCCCCCGACCAACGCACGCAGCCGCCACGCAACAGCGACATCGGCGGCCACCACGTCGCGCTGTACGTCGAGGATCTCGACGCCGCCGTCGCGTACCTGCGCGACGCCGGCGTGCGGGTGCTCGGCGAGCCGACCGCCAGCCGGGGCCCGCACTCCGGCCAGCGCTGGGTGTACTTTCTCGCACCGTGGGGAATGCAGTTCGAACTCGTCTCGTACCCCGGCGGCAAGGCGTTCGACCGCCAGGGGGTGAACGGTGAGCCTCCCCGCACCGGCTGACCTGGCCGCCGGCCCTCCTGTCGCCGGCCCTCCTGTCGCCGGCCCTCCTGTCGCTAGCCCGACCGCCGCCAGTCAGCGGATCGCCGATTATCTGCGGGCGGCGATCCTGGGCGGCGAGATCGGCCCCGGCGACCGGGTCCGGCAGGAGGACATCGCGCGGCGGCTCGGCGCGAGCCGCCTGCCGGTCCGCGAGGCGCTGCGCATGCTGGCGGCCGAGGGTCTCATCGAACACGAAACCAACAAGGGCGCCCGGGTACCGCGCCTGCGCTCGCACGAGGTCGACGTCATGTACCGGATGCGGGAGCGCCTGGAACCGCTCGCGATCGCGGAGAGCATCCCGAACCTGACCGACGCCGACCTGCGACGCCTCGACGCAATTCTGGCCGAGATCGAAGCCGACACCGGGGTCAGCCGCTTCCTCGAACTCGACCGCGAGTTCCACCTGCTCACCTACCGGGGCTGCCCGATCGACCAGCTGACCTCGATGGTGACCCGGCTGTGGAACTCCACCCAGCACTACCGCCGCGCCTTCGTACGGATCAGCGGCCCGAGCCGGATGTGGGTGATCAACGCGGAGCACCGGCTGCTGCTCGACGCGCTCCAGCGCCGCGACCCGACCGACGCCGAGCGGTACCTCAACGGCCACATCCGCCGGACCCGCGTCGAGCTGGCCCGCCACCCGGAGGTCTTCGGGGAGACGACATGAACCAGACCTTCCGGCTCACCGTCAACGGCACCGAACGGGTTGTCGACACCGATCCCGATACGCCGCTGCTGTCGGTGCTGCGCAACGACCTGGACCTGCGCGGCTCCCGGTTCGGCTGCGGGGTAGGGCGGTGCGGGGCGTGCTTCATCCAGCTCGATGGGGCCGTCGTCGCCTCCTGCGACACCCCGATCTGGTCGGCGGCGGGCAAAATGGTGGTCACGGTCGAGGGGCTCGCCGACGGCGACACCCTGCATCCGGTACAGCGGGCACTGCTGGACACCCAGGCCGCGCAGTGCGGGTACTGCGTGTCCGGCATCCTGGTCAGCGCCGCC
>JAVHWE010000426.1:0-14874 GCA_032160285.1 Micromonosporaceae bacterium
CCAGCATGACGAGGTCGTGGTGCACTGTCCGAAGGAGTGGGCGGAGCGGGTCGTCGATGCCGTCGAGGCCGCCGGTGACGATGCCCGCCGGCTGCTGTTCGGCGATACGCCGGTCCGCTTCCCACTCGGTGTGTCCACCGTGGAGTGTTATGCCGACGCGAAGTGATCTCAGTGGCTCCGGCCGCGTGACCACGGCGGTCCACCGGGCCCGGCTGTACCCCAGCCGCTGCCGCTCCAGCCGCTGCCGCCCCAGCGGTCGCCGCCGCGCTGCCACCGCGCCCAGCGGCGGCGGCGAAGCACCCCGAATCCCAGGAACAATAGCGGAAACAGCGGCCAGAAGAAGTGCGTCGGCGATAGCAGCCACAGCCCGAGGAGGACCGCGGCGACGGTCGCGGCGACGCCGATGTGGCGGCGAAACCCGGTCCGGGCCTCGGCCCGCGCCTCAGGCGTGTCGTACAGGGCCTGCCGGCCGCCGTCGGGCAGGTCGGCGGTGAGCGGGGAGAGTTCGTCGCGGTACGTCGCCGCGTACACCCGCGCCAGCCGCTCCTCGCCCTCATCGAGGCTGAGCCGCCCCTCGGCCATGGCGGCCCGCAGAATCCGGGCGTACTGCTCGCGCTCGGCGTCGGACGTGCGGATCCGGTGCGGTCCGGGCTGGTCGGTCGACATGGCATCCTCCATGGGTCGTTTCGTACCACCAGCGTGCGCGGCCGGGTCGGGTCCGGCATCGGCCGGGCGACGGCTTCACGGGTACGGCCCACACCGCAGCCGACCGTGGCGCACTGCGCCGACGGTGGTAGGGCCGGCCGGACCGCTACCGCGGCGGAGGTAGCCGCCCGTCTCCCGGGAGCCGATGCCGACGGCGGCCGGCTGATCTACCGTTCCGGGTGTGGACACAGTGGCACCGCCGGAGGACCACCGCTCCCCGCATGGCCGGGCGCGCGGCGAGCGACCGCCGTGGATGCGCGGCGGGAGGCCGGCGGACGGCCCGCCGGGGACCCGGGGGTGGACCGGGGGTGGCCCGCCGTGGGCCCGGGGGTGGACCGAAGGCGGGCCGCCGTGGGGCCGCCGGTCCGGCGGGCGGGGCCCGCACCCGCCGACGACCGTGCTGACCGTCGTGGTGGCGGTGATCCAGGTCCTCGGCTGCCGGGCCGGGGCACACCGCGACCAGAGCGAGCTTCCCGCCCTCGGCTACCTGCTCCTGCTGATCGGGCCGGCCGCCCTGCTGCTGCGTCGACGCCGGCAGGCGGTCACGCTGGTCGTCTCGGTCGCGGCCACCACCGCATACTTCACCCTCGGGTACCCGCTGGGTCCGGCATTCGTGGCCGCGCTGATCGCCGCCGTCGGCGCGCTGCGGACCGGGCTGAGGGCGCTGACCTGGGCGGTACTGGCGGCCGGTTACCTGACGTACGCGCTCGCCGGCGTCTGGTGGCCGGCGGCGGCCCACCCGTCGCCGGCCCGGCTGCTCACCGTCGCCGCGTGGATCCTCGTCGCCGTCGTCGTCGGTGAGGCGGCGAGGGTACGCACCGCGCACTTCGCCGAGCTCGTCCGGGCCCGCGCGGAACGCGAGCGCGCCGTGGCCGACCAGGAGCGCGCCCGCCTCGACCACCGCCGTCGGCAGGCCAGCGAGGAGCGACTGCAGATCGCCCGGGAACTCCACGACGTACTCGGCCACCACCTGTCGCTGATCAGCGTGCAGGCGAACGTCGGGCTGCACCTGATGGACGACGATCCGGAGCAGGCCCGCGCCGCGCTCGGCGCGATCAAGCAGGCCAGCGCCGAGGCGCTCCGGGAGGTCCGGTCGGTACTGGGCGCGCTGGCCCCCGACGACGAGTCGCCGCCCCGGGCACCGGCACCACGCCTGTCCGGCACCGGGGGCCCAGCCGACGTCGCCGGTCTTCGGGCCCTGATCGACGAGGTCAGCGCCGCCGGTCTGCGGGTGGAGCTGACGGCCAGCGGGGAGCCGGTCACGCTGCCCGCCGAGGTCGACCGGGCCGCGTACCGGATCGTCCAGGAGGCACTGACCAACGTGCGCCGCCACGCCGCGCCCGGTACCGCCGCAACCATCCACCTCACGCAGGGCCCGACCCACCTCACCACCCACGTCACCGACAACGACCGGTCGAGCAAACACACGCCGGCGGGCAACGGGGTGACGGGGGACCCTTCTGGCATCGTGGGGACCGGCATCGCGGGGATGCGGCAACGGGTCGAGGCGCTTGGCGGCGAGTTCCGCGCCGGCCCCCGAGCGGACGGGGGCTTCGAGGTGTTCGCGTCGTTTCCGCTGGCGGGGCCGTCATGATCCGGGTTCTGCTCGCCGACGATCAGGCGCTGGTACGGGCGGGTTTCCGCGCGCTGCTGGACGCCCAGGACGACATCGAGGTGGTGGGCGAGGCGGGGGACGGTGCCCGCGCCGTGCAGCTGGCGATCGATACCAACCCGGATGTACTGCTGATGGACATCCGGATGCCGCTGCTGGACGGCCTCGAAGCCACCCGCCGCATCGTGGTCGAGCCCCGCTGCGCCGGTGTCCGGATCGTCATCCTGACCACGTTCGACCTGGACGAGTACGTGTTCGAAGCGCTGCGGCTGGGCGCCAGCGGATTCCTGGTCAAGGACACCGAGCCGGTCGACCTGCTGCGGGGCGTCCGGGCGGTCGCGGCCGGCGACGCGCTGCTCTCGCCCGGTGTGACCCGTCGCATGATCGCCCAGTTCGCCACCAGGGCCGCCACGCCGCCCGCGCCGCGCGAACTCGACGCACTGACCGACCGGGAACGCGAGGTACTCGCACTGGTCGGGGCGGGCCTGTCCAATGACGAGATCGCGACGACCCTGGTGGTCAGCCCGGCGACGGCAAAGACCCATGTGAGTCGGACGATGATCAAGCTCGGTGCACGGGACCGGGCGCAGCTGGTCGTGTACGCGTACGAGGCCGGCCTGGTCCGCCCCGGCTGGCTGGGATGAACCGGCGGGTGAGCCGGCGGACGGCGCGACCGGGTGCTGACCGACCGGTGGCGCCGCTGTTCATGCCCGGGTGACGCCGGCGGCGCTGCCGGTCCTTCCCCGGCCGGTGGCTCCGCTGGTCGCGGTGGGCGCGGTCGTTGAGCGGCCCGCGCGGCGGCCGGCCCGCCGTACTCATCGACGGCGGTGGGCCCATCGCAGCGGGCGGGGATCGGCGGACCACAGCCAGCGCCGCCACCACGGGCGGCCGGCCCGCAGACCGTTGACATAGGCCGCTGCCTGCGCCGCCGCCTGGTCGGCCTGCGCCGCGCTGGCACCGTCCGGCGTAAACGCCACCACGTTGACGAGGCCGGCGAGCTCGTCAATCCTCGGTACGGCCGGCCGGATCGGATCGTCGGCGGCACGGATCGGGCTGTCGCCAGCCCGGTTCGGGCCGTCAGCCGCCCGGATCGGGGCGTTGGCGGGCTGGATCGGGGTGTTGGCGGGCTGGATCGGGGTGTTGGCGGGCTGGATCGGGGCGTTGAGCGCGGTCCGCGCGGCGAGCTCGGCGATCTCGGTCACGGCCAGGTGGTGCGGCGGCGGTCGACCGGCCAGCCGGAGCGCGTCGAGCACCTCCAGCCAGGCGCCGATCACCCGGCCCGGAGGCTCCCCCGTGTACAGCCGGCGGCGGCGCCGGGCCCGGCGCAGCAGCACCACCGTAGCCACGCCGATGCCCAGGAGCAGGAGCAGGCCGGTCGTCGTTTCCGCCGCCACCGTGCCCGGCGGCGTACCGTCACCGGCCCCCGCGGCGTTGGCCGACCCGCTCGGCGCCGCTGACGTCGGCGGGGCGGACCGTGGCGGCTGCGACGACGGGGGTGGATTGGACGGGGTGGGCGGCGGAGTGAAGTCCTCCTCCACCGGCCGGGGCTGGGTGTCCGGCTGCGGCAACGGGTTGAACGGGACCCAGCCGACCCGGTCGAAGAGCACCTCCGGCCAGGCCAGCGCGTCCGCGCCGCGTATTGTGACGGCGCCCGGCCCGGCGCGGAAGCCGACGATGATCCGGGTGGGTAGGCCAGCCAACCGGGCCAGCACGGCGAACGCCGCCGCGAACTGCTCGGAGGTACCGCGCTGGCCACCGCCGCCGGCGCGCGGGCCGAACAGGAAGAACGACAGATTCGGGTACGCGTGGCCGCTCGGTGCGTCCGTGGTGAGCTGGTAGTGCTCCGACAGGAACAGCTCGATGGCCTGGGCCCGCGAGAAGGGCGTGGCGTTGCCCTCGGCCAGCCGCTCGGCCAGCTGCTGAATGTCAATCGGGGCGGGACTGCCCAGCCGCACGTACCGGGCGATCGCCGGCCCGGACGCGACGCCGGCCGACGGCAGCAGGTTGACGTCGACGGTTGGTACGCGCGACACCACCGTGTACCGCAGGCCGGACCGTAGCCCGTCCGGTATCGCGACGGTGCCGGTGACCTGGTCGAACGCGACACGGGCGCCGTCGATGCGCTCCGGTACGGCGGCCGCGGGTACCAGCTTGCCGTCCAGTTCCGCGATCGTGATCTGTTGGCTGACCGGTCCGGCCCGGTCGTCGGCGTCGCCGGCGGGACGGCCCAGTACCCGGCCGGCGGTGCGGTAGGTCGCGCCGGCCCGCCAGGTCACGCCGTCGTAGTCGTTGAGTACCGCGAGCCGGACGCGCGTGTCCGGCCGGGGGGCACCGGACAGCCGAATGTCGAACAGGTGCTGGCCCGGATTGAGCGCCCAGCCCGACAGCCGGACCAGCGGATTCTCGTCCAGCGCGTCCAGTTGGGGTGGGGTGATATAGCGCCGCGGGTCCGCCGGCTGCCGGCTGACACCGGCCACCACGGCCGGTCCGACCGCCGCGACCAGGCCGATGGTCAGCGCAAGCGTGGCCGCCGCACCGGCCGCCACCCGTGCCCGAAGTGCCGCGCCCTGGACCCGGGTCAGGACCACCGGGGTCTCGTCGGGCCGGTCGGTACCGACCGTGAGCGCGATGGCCACGAGGCCGGCGAAGCTGAGGGGCTGCCACAGCGTGGCGTCGGCGTTGGGACCCACCGCGTACAGCACCACGGCGTAGAGCAGCGTTGGCGCCAGGCAGGCGAGCAGCATCCGCCGCGCCCGCAACGCCAGTTCGGCACCGGCGAGCCCGGTCAGCCAGGTCGCGATGACCGGTACGGCGACCGTGTCCGGCTGAGCCTCGATCGGGATCATCGCGGTGAGAACGCGGGGGATGCCGTTACGCAGCGCGTCGCCGGTCAGCCGCGCCAGCGGACCGTCGATCCCGCCACCGGCGGCCGTCAACCGCACCGCGAGCAGCGTGTATCCCGCCAGCATGAGGACCGACACCGGTCCGACCGCCCACGACGGCAGTCGCCGGGTGGCGACGCTCACCGCCACGGATCCGATCCCCGCTCCGATGAGCAGACCGGGTGCCAGGTCACCGGCGTAGACGCGGCCGAGCGCCAGGCCGGCGACCGCCAGCATGCCGGCGAGCGCGGCCGGCGCCACCAACGGCCCCGTCGCCGCAATGATCATGCGGGTCACCGTCAGCCGGGTCACCATGCCCGGGTCGCGTCCCACTCCGACGCGAACTCGGCGCCGTCCACGGCCGACAGCACGACCATGTCCGCTGTGGACGGTGCGGCCCCGGTGCCGCCGAGGGCTCCGACCACGATCGTCGGGTACGCGCCGCGCAGCGAGCCGACCTGGGCGAGGTCGACGGCGCGT
Source organism: Micromonosporaceae bacterium (assembly GCA_032160285.1). Lineage (GTDB taxonomy): Bacteria > Actinomycetota > Actinomycetes > Mycobacteriales > Micromonosporaceae > Planosporangium. The sequence continues at coordinate 5,680 of JAVHWE010000426.1, forward strand.
CCCGGACCGGTCAGGAAGATCAACGTATCGCCGACCCGGCGGTGACGCAGCCGTGCGGTGGCCTGTCCGAGGTCATGGCCGGCGGCCGGGTCGGCGGCCGAGCCGACGGTCGGGGTGGCGCGGTGCAGTCGCGCCTCGGCGAGCAGATCGAGGTACCGGTGCACGGCCGTGATGCGTCGGCCGTCACCACCGATCGAGGAGCCGGAGACCGTCTGGAACGCCAGCGGCAGCTCCTCACGCTGGGCGGCCATCACGATCGACGCGGCGGCCTCGCAGGCGGCCTCGAAGCTGTCACCGGCCCGGCCGGGGTGCGCGGCGGCGCGGTCGTCGAGGAGTACCACCAGCTTGGGCAGGCTGGTATCGAGGTGCTTGCGGACCATCAGCTCACCGACGCGCGCGGAGGTACGCCAGTGGACGTGGCGCAGTTCGTCGCCGACGACATACGGACGCAGCGAGTCGAAGGTGATCGTGCCGTCCGGTACCCGGTCGATTCGGCCGTCGAGGCTGCGGACGATCCCGACCGGTACCGCGGACAGCAGATGGACCTTCGGGTACACCCAGACCTGGGCGGTTTCGCCCTGCGAGCGGGCCATGGTGACCAGGCCCAGCGGGTCGCGGCGGACGATCCGCAGCGGGCCGATGGTGACGATGCCGCGCCGGTCCGTCGCTACCGGGTACTCGGTGACCGTGTCCTGGCCGGGGCGCAGGTGCAGCAGTGGAACGGGGACGGTGGTGGCCCCGCACCGGTCGTACGCGATGAGCGTCGCCGCCCGTACCCGGTTCGCGTTGCGCACGGTCAGCTGTACCTGGCTGTGGTCGCCGCGCATGACCCGGTCGGGATCGGCGTGGCGGGTGACGGCCAGGGTCGGTCGCAGCGCGGTGTGGGCGGCGGCCAGGCCGACCGCGACGAGGGCGGCACAGCCGAGCACGGTCAGGTCCGGGTACCCGAAGGCGAAGCCGGCGCCGAGCAGGGCCGGACCGGCCGCGAGCAGGGCGATACCGCGGGCGGTGACCGTCATCGCGCTCCGTCGCGCCGGCCGGGCGGTGATCGTCATGGCGCTCCGTCCCACCGTCGGCCCCGCGGGTCAGGCCACGGTCGGTGTCGGCACCGGGACCGTCTCGACGACCTCGCGCAGGATGTCGAGGTCGGACACACCGCGGACCTGCGCGTCCGGTGACAACAGCAGTCGGTGTGCGAAAACCGGCTGCACCAGGGCCTTCATGTCCTCGGGGATGACGTAGCCACGCCCGGCGGCGATCGCGTACGACCGGGCGGCTCGGGTCAGCGCGATCACGCCGCGGGGACTCACACCGACCCGCACCTGCGGGTGTTGTCTGGTCGCGGCGGCGAGCCGGACGGCGTAGACCAGCAGCGGTTCGGCGACGTGGACGCGCTGGGCCAACGCGACAAGCTGGCCGACCAGTTCGGTATCGCAGACGGGCAGCAGATTGTCGGGGGAGTGACCGAGGGCGGCGCCCCGGAGCACGTCGATCTCGACCGTCTCGGTCGGGTACCCCACGGACAGCTTCATCAGAAACCGATCGAGTTGCGCCTCGGGCAGCCGGTAGGTGCCGTCCATCTCGACCGGGTTCTGGGTGGCGACCACGAGGAACGGGCGCGGTACCCCGTGTGGCACGCCGTCGACGGTGACCTTCCGCTCCTCCATCACCTCCAGCAGCGACGACTGGGTCTTGGGCGACGCGCGGTTGATCTCGTCCGCGATGACGATGTTGGCGAAGACCGGGCCGGGATGGAATTCGAAGCCCCGGCTGGCCTGGTTGAAGATGGTCACGCCGGTCACGTCGGACGGCAGCAGGTCGGGGGTGAACTGGATCCGCCGCCACTCGCCCTGCACCGACGCGGCGATGGCGCGCGCGAGGGTGGTCTTGCCGACCCCGGGAACGTCCTCCAGTAGGACGTGACCCTCCGCGAACAGGGCCGTCATGGCGAGCCGGACCACCTCCGGCTTGCCGAGCACCACCGCCTCGACGTTGGCGGCGAGCCGGCCGGCCATGTCGGCGTAGACGCCAACCTCGTCGACGGTCAGCGTGCCGGTACCGCGTGGTGGCGCCTGCGTCACGGACGCGCCCCGGCTGCTCGGTGGGTGCGGTCTAACACGGCGGAAGCACGCTGACGTAGTTGCTGGAGGTATTGCCGTCGAAGTTCATCCACGCCAGTGGGGTGTAGAGCTGGCGACCGCCGGTGTCAACCTTGATCCACCGGTTGGTGTTCTTCATGTGGTTGTACTGGTAGGCGAAAACGCTGTCGCCGGTGGTCCAACAGAGCGCCTTGTACGCACTGAGGTGCTGGGTGCGACCCACGAAGTTCTTGTGCAGGGTGTTCGGGCTGGTCTGCAACTCCAGCGCGTTGGCCGGGTCGTTGCACCAGGTCGAGGTGGCCGGGTCCTGGCCGTTGTAGTTCTGGCAGTAGGCCTGGCCCATGACGTCCCCGGTGGCCTGACGGCCCGTGCCGGTGGCCCGACCGGCCGCCGTGGTGACCGTGACCGTGAAGTCGTAGGCCGTGCTGGGCCGCAGGCCGCCGACCGTGATGCCGCTGCAGCCGCCCGCCTGCGACACGCCACCGGCCTCGACAGCGCAGGTCGGTTTGGTGGCCCCGCCCAGATCGGCGCTGAAATTGACCGTGATCGACGTGGTGCTCGCCGGCGCGGAGCCGGTCACGGTGACCTTCGGCTCGTTGATCGTTGTGGTGGTCTTCGTCGCGTCGGCGCCGTTGCCGGCCGTGTTGACCGCGTGCACCGCGACGGTGACCGGGGTGCCGTTGCCGAACCCGGTCAGCGTCGTGCTGGTCGCACCGGTGACGTCCTGGCTCTTCTTGTTGGCGGTCACGACGTACTTCGTGATCGGGCGGCCGTTGTCCGGTGGGGCGGTCCAGCTCACGGTGACCGCGCCGGCCTGGTCGGTGACGGTTACGGCGCTCAGTCCGACCGGCTTGTCGGGCACCGTGTACGGCACCACCGTGTTGCTCAGCGCCGACGGTTTCGAGTTCGCGCCCCGGTCGTTGACCGATACCACGGAGAACGCGTACTGCGTGCCGTAGGTCAGGCTGCCGGCCGCGATGGTCAGGTTCGCGCCGGTCGCGTTGAATACGGCGTCTTTCGGGCCGGCCGGCGTGGCGGTGACCTGGTAGCCGGTGACCCGGTGGCCCTGGCCGTTGGCCGCCGGCCAGCGCACCGCCACGGTGCCGTCGGCGTTCGCGGTGGCCGTGGCGGCGGCCGGCGGATCCGGCACCTCCGACGTCGGGACCACCGGGTTGGCGGCCCGTTTCGGTCCGTTGCCCCTGGCGTTCACCGCACGCACGCTGAACGTGTACGGCTGGCCGTTGGTGAGGCCGGTCACGTCGAGTGTGCGCTTGTCGGCGCCCACGTCGTGGGTCGTGCCGTCGCCTTCCACCACGTACTTCATGATGGCCGCGCCGTTCGCGGGCGCGGTGCCCCAACTGACGTGCGCGGTGGTGTTTCCGGCGGCGGCCCGCACGCCGGCCGGCGGACCGGGCGGCCCGATCTGCGGCTTCTGCGGCGGGGGCGGCGGCGCCGGTGGCGGCGGGTCACCGCCCGGCACGTTGTTGGCGTACTTGTCGACGAGCTTCACCCGGCCCTGGTTGTCGACCACCTCGGCCTTCGCCCCGGCCGGCGCGTTGATGAACAGGTGATCCTCGCGCACCTCCAGATCGACGGTGCCACCGGCCGCGTCGGGCACGCTGATGGTGTTGGCCAGGTGGCCGGTCGAATCCAGCACGTACACCATGCCGGTCGTCTCGTCCGTACAGAACAGCCGCTTGATCCAGGCGACGCAGGGCTTCAGCTTCGCGCCCTCACCCGGCACCGTGAACTGCGCTACCTTGTCGCCGGTCACCAGGTACACGTGGTGGTCGTCCACGACGGTGACCGGCACGTCGGCGCCGGTGGTCCGGGCCGGCATCGAACCCGGACCGGACAGCGACAGGGCGATCTTCTTCGTCACGCCGCCCCGCAGCACGGTCAGCACCGCGGCGGTCTTGTCGAGGACCGCCACCCCGCCGTCGAGCACGGAGATCGCGAGGTCATGGCTCGGATCGGCGATTGTCGCCGTCTCGACGACCCGGGGTTCGCCCGGCGCGGAGCCGCCGGTGCCGCCACCGGTGTGCGGCTTGGCGCCGGTGGCGGCGGTCGGTTCGACCGCGACCACGTTGCCCTCGCCGGGAACCAGCAGCCACAATCGGCCGTTCGCGTCGAAGGTGCCGCCGGCCAGCCCCGGCATGAAGCGCAGCGGCTGGCCGACCGGGACCAGCGTCGACGGGTTGAGCTGGGTGACGACACCCTGAACGGAGTCGATGACGAAGGCCGTGTCACCGTGCAGCGCGATGGTGACACCGATGCCGGCGGTGGTCCTCGTGCTGGCGGCCACCTGCAGGCTGGCGAGGTCGAGCACGCTGACCTTGCCGGTGGTGAGGTCGCGGAGGATCACGTACCGGTCGGTCTGGGTGACCTGGACGGAGTGCCCGTACGCGTCCGACACCTTGTACCGCGTGTCGACCCGGCCGGTGACCCCGTTGACCCGGGCGACCTCGCCCTTGTTGGTGCTCCACAGCCAGGAACTCGCGTCGAAGTTGGCGATCGCGTCACGCGCCGCGCCGAGGCCGAAAATTGTGGCGCCGATGCCGACCAGCAGGGTAGCGACCATGACGACGGTGACCAGACCGCCCCGGCCACGAGCCACTGTGCTGAATCGCCTGATTGTCATCGAGGCTTCCTCCCCATAACAGGCGCCCATCATATTCGCTTGCCCGACACCGTCGATACCGTTGTCTGTCGCCTGTGGAAAACCCGGCGCTCCGCTGGTCAACGACGTGAGCTGGGGGACGGGCCGACGCGTTTGGTGCAGATGAGCGATGACGGCACGGTGTGTTCCGGCGAGTACACCGCCGCGACCAGGAAGCAGAAGTCGGCGGACGCGCTGATGCCGTTGAGAGTGTAGGTGTTCTTTCCAGATTCGACAGACCCCAGTGGATTGAGCGCGTTGCCCGCGCGGCCACCGGCGACGATGAACGGTACCGTGCCTCTGGACGGGTCCGCCCAGGTCAGCGTCACGGACGAACCGTCGTCACGCAGCCGCAGGTCGGCCGGGGGCCGAAGGGCCTGGGACGGGGTCGTCGGCGTCGACCGTGCCGCCCGGTCGGCCGCGGGCGTGCGGAGCACCAGGACCGCCGCGGTGATGCCACCGGCCAGGGCCATCGCCGCGACGAGCACCAGTGCCAGAATCGACATCCTGGAGTGTCGGTGTTCATCGTCGGGCGCCCCGAAGTCCCGCGTGACCTGCGCGTCCGGGGTGGACTCGGCGTCTCGGGCGGATGGCGTCTCCCGGGCGGACTCCGAGTTCCGGGCGGACCAGACCGCCGGCTGCGGCGTGGACCACCGCGCCGGCACGGTCGGCGGCGTTGGCCCGGACGCAGCGGCCGTGCCCGCCTCGCGTGGGGGCAGCGCAGGTGCCGCCGGATCCGGCCCGGGCAGGGCGGGCGCCGCCGGGTCCGGCCCCGGCACGACAGATGCCGCCGGGTCCGGCCGGGGCTCGACAGGGGGCGCAGGTCGGTGCGGCCCGGACGGATCACCCGTGGGTACGGCCGGTAAGACGACCCCGAGGTACCGCCGCGCGGCCCGGACGTACTCGTGATCGGGGCCCAGGGCGGCCGGCCCGTACCGCATCAGACTGGTGAAGTTGCGCCGCGCCTCGTGGCGGTTGCCCAGCTCGTCGGCGAGCATGGCGAGGTCGTAGGAGAGCGGCAGCAGTGCCGGTGCGTCTTCGCCGAGCGCGAAATGCCCCGCGGCGAGGGCCTCCTCGAGGAGGCGGCGCGAGTCGGCCAGGTCGCCGAGGTCGCGGTGCAGCGAGGCGAGCAGGCGCGTGGCGGCGAGCACCTCCGGGTGTTGCGGGCCGAGCAGCCCGGCGGCCGGCTCCAGGGCCTGGTCCAGCATCGCCTGCGCGCCCCGCAGGTCGCCGCGGGCCGCCAGGGCGTGGGCGTTGCGCGCGACGGCGGTGAGGTGATCGGGCGCGGACACGCCGCTATGCTGCCCCGCCGCCGTCGCACTGCGCTACCCGACATCGTCAGCCTGTGGATAACAGCGCCCGGAATTCACCCGGGGTGACCCCGGTCTCGCGGGCGAAGAACCGGCCGAAGTTGGTCGGTTCGCTGAACCCCAGACCGCGTCCGATCGCCGCCACCGAGCCGTCGGTGCAGGCGAGGAGGCGTTTGGCCTCCAATGCGATCCAGGCGTCGACGATCTGCTTGGCGCCGCGGCCGGTGGTGGCCAGGCAGGCCCGGGTCAGGGTACGGACGGAGACGCCGAGACGCGCGGCGTGGTCGGCCACCCGTCGGGTCGCCGGCGACGCCGCCGCGAGTTCGCGGTGCAGGCGGGCCAGCAGGTCGTCCGGGCCACGGGCCGGGAGACCGTCCCCCACCCGGGCCCCTGGTCGGGCCAGTGCCGCCACGCGTACCAGCAGCACCGCGAGCTGATGGCGGAGCAGCTCGGCGGGGACCCCGTCGCCCGCGGCGTGCCGTTCGGTGTCGGTGGCGAGCTGGGTCACCTCGGTGATGATGGCCTCCTCGTCCTCGCCGGTGGGCAGCCAGCCGGTCGGTGCGAACGGATCGTCGAGGAGGTACCCGAGTGGCCCGCCGGCGGGCGGGAGCAGATCCGCGCTGAAGCACAGCACGATCGCGTCCAGGCCCGGATCCGCGTTGAACTGGTGCACCTGGCCGGGTCGGCCCCACAACAGCGTGCTCGGTCGGCAGTCGTGCTGGACGAAATCGATCCCGTGCCGTCCCCTGCCGGCGTTGATCAGCATTAGCACGTGGCAGGGTGCGCGCAACGGTCGGGCCAGCGGTCGACCGGTGTAGCGCCGGCGGAGGTCGGCTAGGCGCAGCACCTCGAGACCCACGGCGGGTGGATCGGTCGCTTCGAGCAGATGTCCGACTTCGATCATGATCGAAGTTCACTGTACTCGACCGGAGCACCCCGGGCGGGTGTCCCTACCCGCCCGGAGTGCGGCAGATCACCAGTTCTTCAGCCAGGTGAACTGCGCGTTGAGCCAGTCGCGGACCTGGCTGGCCTGGTCGGCGTCACCGTTGAGCCACGACACCGACTTGTTGATCGCGAGTACCCCGAAGACCACGCCGACGATGCCGAACACCAGGCCGAGGAGCGCGACGTGGTGGCCGGTCACGTTCCGCCGGGACACCGCGGTCAGGGCCAGCCCGGCCAGCAGGATCGCCAGGACGCCGACGACCAGGGCGACCGGCGCCAACCGGCCGCTGAGGGCGCTGAGTACCGCCGACACGCCGGCGATCAGGCTGAGCGTCGCGGTGAAGCTCGTGTGCGCCCACCGCCGCGGCTCAGTCGTCGGCCCGGTGCTCGCCTGCGTGGTCGGCCGGGTCGCGGGCCGGTCGGTGTCGACCGTCGACGGATCGACCTCGCCGGCCGCACGCTCGCTGGCCGCGCGCCCGGCGGTCGTACGGTCGGTGGTCGTACGGTCGATGGTCGGGCTCTCGGTGGTCGGGCTCTCGGTGTCGGATCGGGTCACTTCGGTGGGCCGGGCCGTGGCGGGCGCGGGCACCGTGGCGGTACCGGCGGTCGGTGTGGCCGTACCCGTGGTGGCCTTATCGGTCGTGGCCCGGTGCGTGGATACCGTGTCGGTGTCGGGCCGCGAGTCACGGCCGAACCGGTTGAAGAGGCCAGTGGCCATTGCACACCTCCTGTTGGTCGCCCGGGGAGCGGGCACGCGGAGGATGCGCACCCGCGAGCGGACACCACGTACGTACCCACGGCGGCGGCCGGCCACACCGGCGCGGGGCGCGCGGTGTGTTAGGAACGAGTCACACCGTTTCGCGAGGAGGCGACGATGCCGTCAGAGGTACGTGGGGTCGTGTCCCGGGGCAAGGACGAGCCGGTGTCGGTGGAGACGATCCTGGTGCCGGATCCCGGGCCCGGTGAGGCGCTCGTCGGGGTACAGGCGTGCGGCGTGTGCCACACCGACCTGCACTACCGGGAGGGCGGGATCGGCGACGACTTTCCATACCTGCTCGGGCACGAGGCCGCCGGGCTGGTGGAGGCGGTCGGACCGGGCGTCACCGAGGTGGCGCCGGGCGACTTCGTGATCCTCAACTGGCGCGCGGTCTGCGGCGAGTGCCGGTCCTGCCGGCGCGGCCGACCGTGGTACTGCTTCGCCACCCGCAACGCCACCCGGAAGATGACGCTGGCCGACGGTACGCCGCTGTCGGCGGCCCTGGGCATCGGCGCGTTCGCCGCCAGGACGCTGGTCGCGGCCGGGCAGTGTACGAGGGTCGACCCGGCGACGCTGGCGACCGTGGCCGGGCTGCTCGGCTGCGGAGTGATGGCCGGCCTCGGCGCGACGGTCAATACCGGCGCGGTCGGTCGCGGCGACTCGGTGGCCGTGTTCGGCTGCGGGGGCGTGGGCGACGCCGCGATCGCCGGTGCCGCGCTGGCCGGCGCGACCACGATCGTCGCCGTGGACGTCGACGACCGCAAGCTGGGGTGGGCGCGCGACTTCGGTGCCACCCACACGGTCAACTCCACCGACACGGACCCGGTGGAGGCGATCCGCGCGCTGACCGACGGCAACGGCGTCGACGTGGCGATCGACGCGGTCGGTCTGCCGGCCGTGTACGAGCAGGCCTTCTACGCCCGTGACCTGGCCGGCACGGTGGTACTCGTCGGCGTACCGCGACCCGACATGGTTCTGACGCTGCCCATGCTGGACGTCTTCGGGCGCGGTGGCGCGCTCAAATCCTCCTGGTACGGCGACTGCCTGCCGTCCCGCGACTTCCCTACCATGATCGCGCTGTACCGGCAGGGCCGGCTGCCGCTGGACCGGTTCGTCAGCGAGACCATCGGCCTCGACGACGTCGAGGAGGCCTTCGCGCGGATGGCCCGCGGCGAGGTCCTCCGCAGCGTCGTCGTGCTGTGACGGTCGGGCCGGTCAGGGTTCGTCGGTCTCGTGCATCGCCAGCTCCTCGGCGCTCGCCCCACCACCGGCGGGGCCGGCGTCCCAGGCGAACGCCTCCGCGTCACGGTCGGTGTGGGCGCCCTCGTCCGGCTCGACCAGCCGACCCACCCGCCGGCCACCGTCGCTGAACAGGTCGTCACGGTCGTACAGCGACACCGGCGAGTCGTCCGGCTCCAGCGGCGG
>JAVHWE010000468.1:0-12965 GCA_032160285.1 Micromonosporaceae bacterium
GACCGCCCCGGCCGGCCGGCCCCCCGACGGCGGGTCCGGTGGTCCGCGCGACGGTGTGGCCGGTGGTCCGCTGCGCGGACTGCGGGTGCTGGAGCTGGCCGGGCTCGGTCCGGGCCCGTTCTGCGCGATGCTGCTGGCCGACCTCGGCGCGGACGTCGTGCGTGTCGACCGGCCGGACCGGCCGGACCAGCCCGCCCTCCCGGGCCTGGACCCGCCGCGGGACCTGCTCAACCGCGGCAAGCGGTCCATCGCCGTCGACCTCCGCGGTCCGACCGGGGCCGAGGTCGTCCGCCGGCTGGCCGCGCGTGCCGACGTGTTGATCGAGGGGTACCGGCCGGGCGTCGCCGAGCGGCTCGGCGTCGGACCGGCCGAGTGCCTCGACCGCAATCCCCGACTCGTCTACGGCCGGATGACCGGCTGGGGCCAGGACGGCCCGCTCGCCCGCACGGCCGGCCACGACCTGACCTACCTGGCCGTGACCGGGATCCTGCACGCGATCGGCCCGGCCGACGGCCCGCCCACGGTACCGCTGAACCTGCTCGCCGACTTCGCGGGCGGCGCCATGTACCTCGCCGTCGGTGTCCTCGCCGCGCTGCGCGAGGTGGACCGGTCCGGGCGGGGCCAGGTGGTCGACGCCGCGATGGTCGACGGCGTGTCCCACCTGGCGACGCTGGTACACGGGCTGGCCGGCGCCGGGCTCTGGCAGGACCGGCGGGGCGTCAACCTGCTCGACGGCGGCGCACCGTTCTACGGGGTGTACGCCACGGCCGACGGGCAGTACATGGCCGTCGGTCCGTTGGAGCCGCGGTTCTTCGCGGAGTTCGTCGGGCTGGTGCGCCACACCTGCGGGTGGACCGACGACACCGCACCCCCCGCGCAGTACGACGTCGAGCGCTGGCCCGAACTGCGGGAGTGGATCGCGGCGGCGTTCGCCACCCGTACCCGGGCGGAGTGGACGACGGTCTTCGCCGGTACCGATGCCTGTGTGTCGCCGGTGTTCTCGCTGGCCGAGGCGCCGCACCAGCCGCACCTGGCGGCCCGCGGGACCTTCGCCACGGTGGACGGGGTGGTTCAGCCGGCACCGGCGCCCCGCTTCTCGGTCACCCCGCCGGCGCTCGGTGGCCCGCCCGCGACGCCGGGCCAGCACACCGCCGAGATACTCGCGGACTGGGCCGTCGACCTCGCCGACCTCGGGGCCGAGGATCCGGGGGACGCCGGTGCCGGCGTCCCCCGGATCCCTCCCCGCTAGGGGTAGTTGACCAGGTTCGCCACGTTCGAGGCCGAGTTGGCGGTACCACCCACGTTGTTGACGATGCGCGAGATCGTGCCGGTACCGCCCAACGACACCGTCACCATGCTGTGCAGGCGAACCCCGGCGACGTTCGGTACCTCGAACGCGTTGGCCGCCACCACCGACGGGTTGACGTTGAAGAAGCAGTAGCTGCCCAACCCCCATGCCTCGTGACTGGTCACCGCGGCACCGACCTTGTACGCCGCGAAGCCCTGGGTGGACCCGTTCATCCAGGCCGCCTGGTTGGGCGGATCGTAGGGCATCTCGTTCTGGTAGAAGTACGTTCTGCCGCCATTGCCGTTCCAGATCGTCTGGTACTGCTGGTAGTGCTCGACGAACAGCCCGTAGAACGTGACATTGGCGCCGTTGACGACCAACCCGTTCTGCCCGGTGTTGCTGGTCCAGCCGACTCCACTGCCGTGGTCGGCCCGCCAGATCCAGGAATGGTCGCCGATCACGTTGCTGCTGTTGATCCGCAGGCTGACCGTGGCCTTGCCGACGCCGGCGCCGCCGACGCGGAAGAACATGTCGTGCAGCGAGGTCGGGTTGGCCGCGTGGTTGGCCGCCGAGCCGGCCGGGCCGATCTCCATCAGTACCGGTGAGTTGGTCGTACCGGCGTCGATGAGCAGGCCGGCGAGCTTGACCCCGTCGACGTCGGCGACCGTCATCGCGGTGATCCCGTTGTCGGGGATCAGGGTGGCCAGACCGAGGCCGAGCACGACCGTGTTGGCCCGGGTCACGTTGAGCGTCTGGTTGAGGTGGTACACCCCGGGGGTGAACAGCAGGTCCCGGCCCTGCGCCAGGGCGGCGTTGATGTTGGCGGCGTTGTCGCCCGGCCGCACGATGTAGAACTGGCTGATCGGCAGCGAGGAGCCGGCCGGGGTGCCGTTCCAACTGACGCCCGACGAGTTGGTCCGCAGCGCCGGGACGAATACCTGGTACGCGCCGGCCGCGTCGACGTACAGGAAGGGCTTCTCGCGGACCACCGGGGTCTGCCCGACCGTGGTGTACGGCGGGGTCGGGAAGGTGGTGGCGGGCACGCCCGTGTCGCCGACGAACACCATGTTCCAGTTGGACCCGGTCCAGCTGCCGAGCTGGGAGTTGCGGGTGAGGAACTGCTGCTGGGTACCGGACTGGACCTGGCCGTCGATGCGGCTGTCGGCGATCAGGCCGCCGCTGGACCAGCCGTTGTCGTCGAGGGCGAGGTTACCGCGCAGGTGGATGCGCCGGTACGGGGCGGCCTGGGACACCGCCCACCGGTCGGTGCCGCCGGCCGGGGTGACCGACAGGTTCTCCGCCGCCCGCCAGAAGTTCTGGGTGGCGTTGCCGCCGAACCAGTCCGCCTCGGCGTGCACGGCGCCGTTGATGTTGACCGCGTCCGGGGTCAGGCCGAGGCCCGCCACCTGGGTGTAGAAGCCGACGTTGGCGCTGACGTTGTACGTACCCGGCTTGAACAACAGGGCGTACCGCTGGGTGCCGAACTGGTTGGTCTGCTGCTGGTTGAACACGGTGTTGAGCTGGTTCTGGATGGTCGCGCTCGACATCGACGGGTCGAACACGAAAACGTTCGGGCCCAGGTTCGGCGTACCGGCCGGCGGGGTCACCGGCGGAACCGGCGCACTCGGCAGGGTCCACTGCTGGTTCGCGCTGGCGGCGCAGTCCCAGATCTGCAGCGGCGTACCGTCCGCGGAGCTGAGGCCGGTGGCGTCCAGGCATCGGCCCGAACCGGTGTTGATGAGCTGACCATTCGACGCGGTCCACTTCTGTGCGTTGGTGCCGTTGCAGTCGAAGAGCTGGACGACGCCGCCGTTGGTGGTCGCGGCACCGCTGACATCCATGCATTTGCCCATGGCCTGGATGCTGTTGTCCGGATTGCCGACGAGCCACGACTGTGCCGCGGTGCCGTTGCAGGTCCAGAGCTGGATTCTGGCACCGTTGGTACTGGAGGCGCCGGACACGTCGACACACTTGCCGCCCAGTCCGACAATCGCGCCGCTCGTGGCCGCCATGGCAGCGGACGAGCCGACGAGGCCGACGCCCGCGCCGAGCACGACGGTGGCGATGACCATGATCAGCCGGGGCCCGATGGGGCGGCGTGGCGAGCGATTCGGCGAACCCGCGAGGCCTGGCTCAGCAACCATCACGATCCTCCTCCGCCGCGTTGCGGCAGGCCGCACGCGAACCGGCACGGGCGCGCCGGCACAGTCTCGAGAATCGTCAGTATCGATGGGCGCGAGGTGCTTCCGCAACCACTTCATTTAAGTTTATTTTTTAACCCGACGAGCCGGGTTGGGCCTGCTCACCCAGGCCTGGACCCGCGTCGGACCGGCCGCGTGGCGCCCGTCTGAGATGCCGCGCTCGCGTGGTTAAATTGGGAGTTGGTTCAGGGCTTGGATCAGGCACACCAGATGGTGATCGGGTGGTGGCCGACGGTTAATCCTGCGGTACGGAATGCCCGGAAGGGGCGATACGCACCACGCTGAGATGGGCTGAGATGGAACTGAAACGGGCAACGGTCCGCGACATCAGACGACGCAACCGTTCGGTTCTGCTGTCCGAATTATTTTTCAGTGGGCCGCTCAGCCGACTCGAACTCAGCCGGCTCACCGGCCTGAGCGCGGCGACCGCCAGCAACGTCACGGCGGACCTCATCGCCGAGCGCCTCATCGTCGAGGCCGGCCAGGTCGAGTCCGACGGCGGCCGGCCCCGCGTGCTGCTGCGGGTCGATCCCGGGTACGGCCACGTGATCGGCATCGACGTCGGCGAGACCGGGGTCAAGGTCGAACTCTTCGATCTCGCGATGACCCGGCTGGCCACCGTCGACGAGCCGCTGCCGTGCTCGCGCCCGGACCCGGCCGCGGTCGCCGACCAGGTCGCCGCCGGCATCCACAAGGTCATCGTGGTCGCCGGCGTAACCCGTGCCAGCGTCATGGCCGCCGGCATCGGCGTGCCCGGCATGGTCGAGCAGGGCGCCACCGCGCTGGTGCACGCGCCCACCATCGGCTGGCACGCGGTCGAGTTGGAGCGGATGCTGCGGGATCGCGGCATGACCCTGCCGCTGTTCATCGACAACGGCGCGAAGACCCAGGGCCAGGCCGAGATGTGGTTCGGCGCCGGCCGGGGCGCCCGGCATGCGGTGATCGTCCTCGTCGGTTCGGGCGTCGGCGCGGCGGTGGTCAACAACGGTGCCATCTTCCGGGGCGTGAGCAGCAGCGCCGGGGAGTGGGGGCACACCACGATCGTGTACGGGGGGCGGCAGTGCCGGTGCGGCGCCCGCGGCTGCCTCGAGGCCTACGTCGGCGCGGAGGGGGTGCTCGACCGGTACCGGCGGGCCCGCGGCGGCCGGCCGCTACCCGGCGACGACGAGATTTCGCAGATCCGCGCCCTGGTGGCCGCGGCGGACACCGCCAAGGTCGCGGCGAACCTGCTCGACGACACCGCCGGCCTGCTCGGCGCCGGTATCGCCAACCTGATCAACCTGTTCAATCCGGAGCGGGTGGTGCTCGGGGGCTGGGCCGGGCTCGCCATCGGCGAGCGGATGCTGCCCGGTATCCGGGCGGCCGCGCGGGCGAACGCGCTGGCTCATCCGTTCGGACAGACCACCATCGAACTGTGCGAGCTGGGACCGGACGCGGTCGCGTTCGGGGCGGCGACGCTGCCGGTGGCGGAGCTGCTGGCCCGGGGTGGCGACCCGCGCCACGCCGGCGCGGCCGAATCCGGCAGCGCCACCGCGATCGGCGCGTAGCAACACTTCCCGCCATCCCGGGAGGAAGGCGGGCGATCCGCGCGCCGGCGCAATTCGCCAACGGCGCATTCCGGCGCATCACTCCTGAGCTTTCGCTTTACTGGCAACTTTGTTACCGCGAGGTTCTTGACGCATCGATGTCACTCAGCTTGACTTCCCACGGAACCGCTTCCGCAACCGGTTCCAGCGGCTGTCGGAGACATCGCAGGAGGTGAACGTGTCGCTCACCATCGCCGATGTCGCCGCCCGGGCCGGGGTCAGCAAGACCACGGTGTCGCGCGTTCTCAACGGGCGTGACGCGGTGGACCGGCGGACCGCGGAGCGGGTCCGTGAGGTGATCGACCAGCTCGGCTACGTGCCCAGTTCCCGTGCCGTCGGCCTGGCCCGCGGGCACACCCGCACCGTGGGGATGCTGCTGCCGTCGCTGACCTGGCCGTGGATGTCCGAGGTGGTCCAGGGCGTGGTGGACACGGTGGAGAGCGCGGGCTACGGCCTGCTCCTGTTCACCTGCAACCGCGGTGAGGAGTCGATGCGCCAGTTCTCCTCCCAGGTGTCCGCCAGCTCCTTCGACGGGCTGCTGGCAATCGAGCCGGAGGGCACGCTCGCCTACATCGCCGAGCTGCGTGCGGGTGGGTTGCCGGTCGTGTTGATCGACGACCGGGGTAACCAGCCCATGTTTCCCTCGGTCGCGACCACCAACCGCGCCGGTGGTGCGGCGGCGGCGCGGCACCTGATCGAGATCGGCCGCCGACGACCCGTGGTGATCACCGGTACCACCCGGTTCGGCTGCTGCCAGGAGCGGCTGGCCGGGTTCGGTGCGGCCTACGCCGCCGCCGGGCTGCCGGTCGACCCGACCCTCGTGATGGACGGCGACTTCACCTTCGACGGCGGTCGGCTCACGGTCGAGCGGCTCCTGTTGGCGGGGGTCGATTTCGACGCCGTATTCGCGCACAACGACCTGTCCGCCGTGGGTGCGATGCAGGCGTTGCGCGACTTCGGTCGCCGGGTGCCCGGGGACGTGTCCGTCGTCGGGTTCGACGACATCCCGCTCGCCGTACACACCGATCCGCCGTTGACGACGATTCACCAACCCATGCGCGAGATGGGACAGGCGGCGGCCCGGATGCTGCTGTCGCATTTCGACGGCGTCCCCCTGCCGGACGAGCCGGAAATCATCGTCACCACCCTGGTCGTCCGTGGTTCGAGCGACCCCGTTCCCGGCCGGGCCGGCCGGGCCAGGTCCACGCCGGTCCAGCCGGTACCCGCAGCCCCCTAGTCGCACCGCAACATCGCGTCATCGGGGGTGACGCCACGATAGATACACCAGGTCAGGTCGACGACGCCCTGTCGCGATAAGGCACGCCTCCACCACGTTATCCGCCACCACCATCATGGGAGTGTCATGCGTACCAACCGTTCCGTCGCGTTGGCCCTCGCGGGCCTGCTCGCGACCGTCGGCCTCGCCGCCTGCGGCGGCAACTCACCGAACAGCGCGAAGAGCACGTCGACCGGGGTGCTGAATGTCGGCATGCCCAACGGGCCGCAGACCGAGAACCACAATCCCTTCCTGACCACGTCGTCGGGCGCGCAGTTGGGTTACCGCTGGCAGATCTACGAGCCGCTGATGATGTGGAATCCGGTCAAGCCCGCCGCCCCGTTCAAGCCGTGGCTCGCCACCAAGGCCGAGTGGGCCGCGGACTACAAGTCGGTCACGCTGACCATTCGCGACAACGCCACCTGGTCCGACGGCAAGCCGGTCACCGTGGCGGATGTCGTGTTCTCGTACAACCTCGTCAAGAACAACGAGTCGCTCAACATTTTCGGCCTGCCGTACACCTCGGTGACGTCCAGCGGCCAGGACGTGACGCTGACGTTGGCGGCCCCGCAGTTCGTGAACAAGCAGAAGGTCGTGGCGCTGGTCCCGATCGTCCCCGAGCACATCTGGTCGAAGATGAAGGATCCGACCACCGACCCCAACAAGAACCCGGTCGGCAGCGGCCCGTACACGCTGAAGTCCTTCACCCCCCAGACCACCACCCTGACCGTGCGTTCCAGCGGGTACTGGCAGGCCCTGCCCAAGGTCAAGGAGCTGCGGTACACCTCCTACACCGACAACAACGCGCAGACGACCGCGCTGGCCAACAGCGAGTCGGAGTGGAGCTTCGTCTTCATCCCGAACTACCAGACCGTGTTCGTGGGCAAGGACCCGGCCAACCACAAGGTCTGGGCGCCGCCGGTACTCGGCATCCACGGCCTGTACATCAACACCACCAAGAAGCCATTCGACAACCCCGCGCTGCGGCAGGCGATGAACCTGGTCATCAACCGTTCGGACATCTTCACTCAGGCCGAGGCCGGGTACTTCCACCCGGAGGTGAAGAGCCTCACCGGCCTTCCCAGCCCGGCCGGTGACGCCTACATCACCCCGGACTTCAAGGGCAAGAACGCGACCGTGGACGTCGAGGGCGCCAAGAAGCTGCTGACGGCCGCCGGGTTCACCCTCGCCGGCAACACCCTCAAGGACCCCGGCGGCAAGCCGGTCACGCTGACGCTGACCGACCCGGCCGGCTGGTCGGATTACCAGACCAGCCTCGAAATCGTCAAGGACAACCTGTCGAAGATCGGCATCGTGGCGACGGTCGACAAAGCCAACCAGGACGCCTGGTTCAAAAACGTCGAGGAGGGCAACTTCGACGCGACCTTCCGGTGGACCAACGGCGGCGCGACCCCGTACGACATCTACCAGACGGTCATGGACGGCGCGGTACTGAAGCCGACCGGTACGGCGTCGCCGCAGGGCAACTTCGGGCGCTTCAACAACGCCGCCGCGACCGCGGCGCTGAAGGACTACGCCAACGCCACCGATGACGCGTCCCGTACCACGGCGATGACCACGCTGCAGAAGATCTTCGTCGAGCAGGCACCGATGATCCCGGTCGGCGCGGACAACGTCGGGGCGGCCTACAGCTCCAAGAACTGGACCGGCTGGCCGGACGACTCCGACCCGTACGGCGCGTTGCAACCGACCCAGCCCAACGCCGAGGACGTCGTCCTCCATCTGAAGCCCACGAACGGTTAGGCGGGTTGCCGCGGCCCGGGTGGCGTGTGCGTCACCCGGGCTCGCGGTCCGGCCGGACATCCAGACAGGAATCGCCAAGACAGGACCTCGGCAAGACAGGACATTCCCATGACGGTGAGCAACAGCGTGGCGGCGCCCGCCAGCGAGGTGGTGCTGGAGGCGGTCGGTCTGACCAAGCACTTCCCGGTCGGTCGGCGGGTGCGCGACCTCTTCAGCGGAGCGAGAGACGCCGTCCACGCCGTCGACGACGTCAACCTCACGCTGCGCCGGGGCAGGGTGACGGCACTGGTCGGCGAGTCCGGCTCCGGCAAGTCCACGGTGGCGCGGCTGCTGGCCCAGCTGTACCCGCGCACCGGCGGCGATATCCGGCTGCTCGGTAAGTCCACCACCGTCCACGGTGGTCGCCGCTTCCGGGAGTACGTCCGGCGGGTCCAGCTGATCCTGCAGGACCCGTTCGCGTCGTTGAACCCGGTGCACACGGTCCGCTACCACCTCACCCGGTCGCTGCGCATCCACGGCAACGCCGGCGCCACCGCGGCCGACCTCGAACGCGCCCTCGGCGAGCTGCTCAACCGGGTCAGTCTCACGCCGGCCGAACGATACCTCGACAAGTTTCCGCACGAACTGTCCGGCGGCCAGCGCCAGCGGGTGGCGATCGCGCGGGCGCTCGGGGCCGACCCGGAGGCGCTGCTCGCCGACGAGCCGGTGTCGATGCTCGACGTCTCGATCCGCCTCGGCGTGCTCAACCTCCTGCGGGATCTGAAGGAGCGGCTCAATCTGGCCATTCTCTACATCACCCACGACATCGCCTCGGCCCGCTACTTCGCCGACGAGACGATGGTGATGTACGCGGGCCGGATGGTGGAGGGTGGCGACAGCGAGACCGTCACCCAGCGCCCCGCCCACCCGTACACCCGGCTGCTCATCGACTCGGCGCCGGACCCCGACCGCATCGCGGGTGCGGTGGCCGCCGCCGCGGTGATGGAGCGCGGAAACGGCGAGCCACCCAGCCTGATCCGGCCGCCCGCCGGTTGCCGGTTCCATCCGCGCTGTCCGCACGTGATGGCCCGCTGTACCACCGACGTGCCACCGCCGCTCGAGATCGGCGACGCACCGGCCCACTGGGCGGCGTGCTGGCTGCACGACCCGGTTACGGTGGCCGCGGCCCGGTCGAACGACTCCACGGCCGAGGGGGTCCTCCGGTGAGGTACCTGCTGCAGCGCGTCGTCTTCTACCTGTTCACCGCGTGGGCGGCGCTCACCATCAACTTCTTCATCCCGCGAATGATCCCGGGTGACCCGGTCAAGTCGCTGATCGCCCGCTTCCAGGGCCAGATGAGCAGCCAGGCGATCGACTCCCTCTACGTCCTGTTCGGCATCAACAAGCACGCGAACCTCTGGCACGAGTACCTCAACTACTGGAAGCTGCTGTTCCACGGCGACCTGGGGGTGTCCTTCACCTCGTTCCCGTCCCCGGTGTCGGAGGTCATCGGCTCCAGCGTGATGTGGACGGTGCTGCTGGTCGGCATCACCACAATCATCAGCTTCACGATCGGTACCGGGCTGGGCGTCATCGCCGGCTGGCGGCGCGGCTCGTGGGTGGACGGTCTGCTGCCCGCCACCACATTCCTGTCCTCCATCCCGTACTTCTGGCTGGGCCTCGTCGCGATCGCCCTGCTCGCCGGCCCGGGGAGCTTCTTCCCCTCGTCCGGCGGTTACGAACCCGGGCTGGTGCCGCACCTCGACCAGTTCTTCGTCGGTAGCGCGCTGCGGCACAGCCTGTTGCCCGCGGCCACGATCCTGGTCTCGTCCATGAGCGGCTGGATTCTGAGCATGCGCAACATGATGGTCACCGTCGCGTCGGAGGACTACATCACCGTGGCACACGCGAAGGGCCTGTCCGAGCGCCGGGTGGCGCTGAGCTACGCGGCCCGCAACGCGTTGCTGCCCAACGTTTCCGGGTTCGCGCTGTCGCTGGGTTTCATTGTCGGCGGTACCCTGCTCGTGGAGATCGTGTTCTCCTATCCGGGTCTCGGGTTCCTCCTCTTCCGGGCGGTCAGCTCCAAGGACTACCCGCTGATGCAGGGGATCTTCCTCGTCATCACGATGTCGGTGCTGGTGGCCAACCTGCTCGCCGACGTCGCATATCTGCTGCTCGACCCGCGTACCCGCAAGGAGAGCTGACCGATGGCTATCCCGACCTCCAGCATCGACCAGGTCATTCCGGGACAGGGGTCGATGGCGCAGCCGTCGGTCGCACCGACGAAGGCCAAGCGGCGCCGGTTGCGCTTCATCGCCAACCGGAAGGCGGCCACCGGCCTGATCGTGCTGGGTGTCTACCTCGTCCTCGCCGTCATCGGGCCGTGGGTGGCGCCCTACAACCCGGACGCGCGCAGCTCGGCGCTGTTGCAGCCGCCGTCGGCCGCGCACTGGTTCGGCACGACCCACCTCGGCCAGGACATCTTCAGCCAGATTCTGGTCGGTACCCGCGGCGTGATGATTGTCGGGCTCACCGCCGGCGTGGTGGCCACGGTCCTGTCCGTCCTCATCGGAGTCACCGCCGGTTTCCTCGGGGGTGCCGCCGACGAAGGGCTCTCGGCCCTGTCCAATGTGTTCCTGGTGATTCCGGCCCTACCGCTGATCATCATCGTGGCCTCCACCATCAGGAATGCCGGCGACACGGTCGTCGCGCTGGTCATCGGCCTCACCTCGTGGGCCTGGGGGGCCCGGGTGCTGCGCGCGCAGACGCTGTCGCTGCGCCGCCGCGACTACGTCGAAGCGGCCCGGGCTACCGGCGAGAAGACCTGGCGGATCGTCGGTTTCGAGATCCTGCCCAATCTGACCGCGATCATCGCGTCCGGTTTCGTCGGAACGGTTATCTTCGCCGTCATGTCGGAGATCACCTTGGCCTTCATCGGCATCTCGTCGATCTCGACCTGGAACTGGGGGACGATCCTGTTCTGGGCCCAGAGCGAGCAGGCGCTGGCGCAGGGCGCGTGGTGGTGGTTCGTGCCGGCGGGCCTGGCCATCGCCATCCTCGGTACCGCCCTGTCGCTGGTGAACTTCGGCATCGACGAGTTCGTCAACCCGCGCCTGCGCAGCAGCGGCACCACGAAGGTGAAGACGAACACCGGCCGTACCGTGCGGATGCGCGTCGGCTTCACCCCGGTGCTCGCCTCGGCCACCAGCCCGCGCCACGACGGGTCACCTCGAGCCGCCGGCCGGCCGCCGGCTGAGGTGCGCTCCAGCGGCGACGCGCGGCGGGAGGCCCAACGATGACGTCGCCGGTTCTGCAGATCAGGAACTTCCATGTCGACTACGGCCTGGGCGACCAGGCCGTGCACGCCGTACGCGACGTCAACCTGACGCTGAACCGGGGCGAGGTCCTGGGGCTGGCGGGGGAGAGCGGCAGCGGCAAATCCACCCTGGCGTACGGGGTGACCCGACTGCTGCCGCCGCCCGGCGTGGTGAGCGGCGGCGAGGTCGTCTACCACCCGGCCGACGGCGAACCGTTCGACGTGATGACGCTGACCCCCGCCGAACTGCGGGCCTTCCGCTGGGCCGAGACGTCAATCGTGTTCCAAGGCGCGATGAACTCCCTGAACCCGGTACACAAGGTCGCCACCCAGCTCGACGACGTCATCGCCGCGCACGAACCGCGGATGAGCGGCCCGGCCCGGCTGGCCCGGTCGATCCAGCTGCTGAAACTGGTCGGCATCTCGGCCGACCGGCTCGGCAGCTTCCCGCACCAGCTGTCCGGCGGCATGCGCCAGCGGGTCATGATCGGCATGGCGCTCGCGCTCGAACCGAGCATCGTCATCATGGATGAGCCGACCACCGCGCTCGACGTGGTCATGCAGCGGCAGATCCTCGGCCAGCTGATCGAGCTGCGGCACCGGCTCGGGTTCTCGGTCCTGTTCATCACCCATGACCTGTCGCTGCTGGTCGAGTTCTCCGACCGGATCGCCATCATGTACGGCGGCCGCATCGTGGAGGAGGCGCCGGGCCGGGATCTGTACCAGGACCCGCTGCACCCGTACAGCGATGGGCTGTTGCATTCGTTCCCGGCGCTGCGGGGGCCGCGCCGGGAGCTGTCCGGAATTCCCGGTTCGCCGCCGGACCTGCGGGCGATGCCGAACGGGTGCTCCTTCCACCCGCGTTGCCCGCACGCGTTCGGGCGGTGCAAGGAGGAATTGCCGGTACTGGCCGCACCCGCGGACCGCCCGGGGGCCGCCCGTACCGTGGCGTGCTGGCTGCACCCGTACGACCCGGCCGGCTGATCGTCGCGACCTGCGCTCCCGTGTCGAGACCGTCAAACCGTGGACATGTCTACAGTGGATCGGCGGATCGGCGACACCGCACGTTCCGGTGCGGTGCCAACCGGCGGCCGGTGCGGCCGGGCGCGGGCGTCTGGAGTATCGGCGGTGATCCGTGCCGGAACGCCCCACCGGCCGCGTCCGAGCGGTCGATTTGCCGCCTGTCGCGGGTCCGGTGCGCAACTCATTGACTTCCGCAAGCTGCTCCAATAGCCTCCGATCAATCTATAAAGAATATAAACTAAACGCGGGCGCGCTGCCGCGCCGGCATGTGGCCATCTCTTGATCGGATGATCTCGATGCCTCGACTCCGTTCGCTCCGGCGAGCCGGTGCGGTTCTGGTCAGCCAAGCCCGACCCGGTATTCGCCGCCGTGCCGGCCGTACCGCCCTCGGTGCCGCCCTGGTGGCGATTGTCGCCGGTGTGTCGTTCCTGTCCGGTCCGACGGTTCCGCGCGCGTCCGCGGCGGGTCCGTTGGTGTGGGCGGATGAGTTCAACGGGGCGGCGGGGACGGCGCCGGATACCACCAAGTGGGG